>JBDSSV010000558.1:0-3217 GCA_039928535.1 Burkholderiales bacterium | reverse complement strand
GTAGTCAAATTCGGCTACCTGCATGGCAACGACCCGGAGACGTGGGAGGCTGACGCCATGATCGATACGCCGCAGGAACTGCTGCAGCACCTTTGATCTGCGCCGCCAGTAGTTGATCGCTTCGATTGGCGGTGCCCTTTTCTCGAACGCCACTGCGGCGGGAATGTGCCGGGCTCGCGTTGCCTCCGCGATCCGGTCATCCAACCAAACGTCCCCCTGACGTTTGGTTGTCGAGCCGGCGTGGTCGCTTCTACGCCGCGCACCAAAAATAAAAAGAGCACCGCAAGGGTGCTCTTTTTATTTGGTGGAGGCGGCGGGAATCGAACCCGCGTCCGCAAGCACTCCACAGCCAGTTCTACATACTTAGCCAGGTTGTTTGATTTAGCTGAGTGCACGCCAACCGGCAGGCTGGCACGCAGCGAGTCACCTTGAATTTAGCGTTCATGCAAAGTAACCCTGCACGACGCGATCTCATGTAAATGACTCTGCCACGGACCTGTTGCCAGGTACACGTCCGGCCCATGAGAAGACCGGTGCAGAGTCCAACCGGTTATTAAGCGGCTAGAGCGTAGCTATCGTCGTTCGCGTTTATAGCGACCCAGTTGTATTTACGAGGTAGCTGGCCCTCGGTATGCCCTGCACTGCTTTGCAACCCACGTCGAAGCCAAGTCGCCCCCGAAATCGGGATCCCATATCCAAGAGTCGAATCTGGAATCTACTCAGCCCTGCCATTATCGCATATATGGTCGGCGGTCCATTTTTGCAAGATTGCAACGCCAGCCGGCCATCCGCCCTCGCCCCCAAAATAAAACCCGACCACAAATCAGACCCGGCGCCGATATTCCCCCGTGCGGGTATCGATTTCAATCTTGTCGCCGGTTGCGCAGAACAACGGCACCTGGATGCTATACCCCGACTTCAGCTTCGCGGGCTTCAGCACTTTGCCGGAAGTATCACCACGCACTGCCGGCTCCGTGTATTCGATATCGCGTTCGAGGGACTGCGGGATTACCACTGAAATCGGCTTTTCATTATAGAACACCACTTCGCACGGCATGCCTTCTTCGAGATAGTTGAGCGCCTCGCCCATGTTGTCTTTCTCGATTTCGTGCTGGTTGTACTCAGCGTCCATGAATACGTAGAGCGGGTCGGAAAAGTACGAATAGGTCACTTCCTTGCGCTCGAGCACGACCATTTCGAACTTGTCGTCGGCGCGGTAGATGTTCTCGCTCGGCGCGCCGGTCAGCAAATTGCGCATTTTCATCTTCACGACCGACGCATTGCGGCCGGACTTCGAGAAGTCGGCTTTTTGCACGACCATCGGATCCTTACCGAGCATGATGACGTTGCCGGCCCTGATTTCCTGTGCGATTTTCATGATTTTCCTGCTGGTGTAGGCTTAAAAGGCCGTTATTCTAGCCGATTCAGGCAGAATTCGGCCAGTTCAATGGCTAGACTGCGCCCCGCGGCCAAGCGCTCCGCCCATGCCCTGGCATGCCCTTCAGCTTCAACGCGACACGCGGCGAATGCGCGCCAGCGCTCCCCGATGCCGGCTGATTGCCTGTTCCACGCATCGTGTAGCGCACGTATTGACGACGCCGTATAGCCTGCCAGCCCGCACAGGTAATGGTCCATGAACGCCGTCAGCTTAATCAGATGGGCGTCCTGTTCCTGCACGTAGGCCTGCCACACCAGCGGGCGGGCGGCCCACTGCGCGCGCACGAAGGAGTCCTCGCCGCGTACGAAATTGAGGTCGCACGCCCATAGCAACCGGTCATATTTGTCGAGGTCTAGGAATGGCGGGGCCACTATCGTCAGGCTGCCGAGTTGCACGCTCGTCGCGGGGTCGATATTGCGGGCCGTGATTGCAGAGAGCTGCTCCAGGACCCGGCCAGCCGGTGCTACGCATACGACCGGCGCCGGGGCGGTTGCCCACGTGTCGACCAACGCCGGCAGCGCGGCATTGTCATAGCAAAACAGAGATACGCATAGCGGCGTGGTGTCCGCTCGCGCAATGCCCAGCGAATGCCGGAAGCTCGCCACGGCAGCGGTGTCGGACTGAAACGCCGCGCGCGTTTGCGCCAGCCCGTGCTCGATCAACAGCCCGCCGGTTTTCGCGGTGAAGCCGGGAAAGAAAAAATACTTCGTCAGCGGCAGGCGCGGATGCGGCGACGGCAAACCGTGGCTGCCGTCCACCCATGGCTCCGCGCTTACATGCTCAAGATTAATCCATACCGGACGAGGCGAGCGCGCCGCCATGTCCGCCACGTAACTCTCCGGCAGACGCACCCCAAATCCCTCGATCACGATATCCGCGGGATGCACCGGCGGCATGGGCGCGCTCCAGTAGCGGACTTCCACTGCGTCTATGCGCTGCGTGTCCAGCGCCGGATCGACGCACACGCAAAGATGGTGAAAAGCGGCGAGATCATCCACCCACAGACGAACCGCGTACCCCAGCTCGGACGACAACTGCCGCGCAAGACGCCAGCAAATTCCGATATCGCCGTAGTTATCGACGACCGAACAGAAAATGTCCCACGTGCGTGTCATGAAGTATTGCCCGCCACATTGGCCTTATATAAGTGTCACCGGCCGCGCCTGCGGAGCCGGCACCCGGTTAGCCGTAAATCAGGGCATGCACCTGGTGATGACGCGGCGGCGCAGCGGGATCGACGCTGACCGCGCGTATGCCGGCAGCCTGCAGGCATTGGGTCGCGAACTGCCGCCCGTCAGCCGCCGCAGCGGACGCGGAATTATTGACTATCACGGCGGCAACGATCTCGAGTTGTTTGTTGCACACCACCAGGTCCACCCGCTGTTGTGCCAACCTGCGCATGAGCTGCTCGCGTTGCGCGCCGGGCGGCGCGGACGCGACATCCACCACGTCGCTCAGCGCCATGCCGGCGAATATCTCGTGGTCAGGCAGGCCGGTGCGGAAAACGTAATACAGTAAGGCTACCGGTTGCGGCAGCAGGCGCGCTTTCCGGTTGAATGCGGGAGCACCGGCCGGCCCGACGGTTGGCTCGAGCCCTTCGATTGCCGCCGTGGGATTGGCCTTGAGATTCACCAGCAACGCCGCCATCTCGGTGGCGCGCTCGGTGCTGCGCCGGCGCTGTCTGCGCGTATAGCGCGAGACGATGAAAACCATCACCACGATCCAGACGAGGCCGGCCAGATACCACATACGAAATCAGTCCTGCAGATAGTCGACCAG
>JBDSSV010000557.1:0-3953 GCA_039928535.1 Burkholderiales bacterium | reverse complement strand
GGGATGTGCTGCATGTCGAGGCCGGAAACGATTTTGAAAAGCTCGCCGCCCAGGTGCGCGGGGCCGCCAGTGCCCGATGAGCCGTAGTTAAGCCGCGTCGACTTTTCTTTCGCCAGCGTCACGAACTCGCGCACCGAATTTCCCGCCACAGACGGGTGAACCACCATCAGGTGCGGCTGCGATCCGAGTTGCGTGATCGGTGCAAAATCGCGGCTCGGGTTATACGCGACCTTGAAAATGATCGGGTTGACCGCGAGTATCGTCGCGGAGCCGACGAGCAGCGTGTAGCCGTCCGGATTCGCGCGCGCCGCCAGTTCCGCGCCGATATTGCCGGCGCCGCCGGCCCTGTTATTGACGATGATCGATTGCTTGATGGTGTCCGCCAGGCGCTGCGCAACCAGCCGCGCAACGATATCAGTACCCCCGCCGGGGGCAAACGGTACGATCATGCGGATCGGGCGCTCGGGGTAATCCTGCGCGGGCGCGGCGGAAAATCCGGACTGCGCCCAAATTAATGGGCCCACGGCAAATAAATATCTGCAATACAGAATTCGCGGGCCGCCCTGAAACATTCTCGTTTTCATTGCTTCAGAAAAACATCGAGATTGTGCATGCCGCGCGTGAGTTCGCCGCGCTCGATACGCTTGATTAGCGCGGCCAGCGCCGCTTGCGTGGGCGCCGGCTGCCCCACCTCTTCGCCCTTGCTCGCGACATATCCGCACGTGTAGTCGATTTCGGTGCGCCGCCCTTTGGCAAGATCGTGCCCGACCGAACCCTGGTGCGGTTCTTTCGAACGCTCCATCCATTTCTTCCATCCCGCTTCGATCTCGTTCAACGCAGCCGGGTCCCCATCCGCGGCGGCGGACCACAGGCTTACTGGCATGCGCAGTACCGGTTCGAGGTCGTGTCCCAGCGCGCGCGCCACCCGGATCGCCTCGCCCGCGCAGCGGATGGCCAGCAGCCGTGTTGGCGCGTTCTGCATCAGTTGATGGTCCGTGATGCCCGCGGAGCCGAGAATGCCGTGGTGCATCGAATTGGTGACCAGTTTCGCCCAGCGCTCGCCCCACAGGTTGTTCGTCACCTTGGAACTGTCGACCGATGCGAGTATGTCGGCGACGGCCTGCGCGCGCGGCGTGACCCGCCCGTGCATTTCGCCGACGCTGAATACGGTGTACGCAGCGCCGCCCGGCGTGCGCGCGCGTTCGATGGCGCCGGGGCCGGTGACGCTCACGCTGATCGTGCTCGCGATGCAACCCAGCGTGCGGTCGGCGCCGACGATGGCCGCGATCTCGTCTTCATTCAGGCTGTTTTGCACCGACACGATGAAGCCGTTCGCGCTCAAGTACGGCGCGATCATCTTGGTGGTCCACGCAGTGTCGTACGACTTGGTGCACACGAACGCGATATCCACCGGGTCGCGGACAAAAGCCTGCACCTGGTGCAGGTGCATCGCCTCGGCCGGAATGACGATAGAGCCGAGCGGATCGGTGAGGCGGATGCCATGGGCCTTGATGTGCTCGACGTGCTCGGCCCAGGTATCCACCAGTGCCACGCGATAACCCGCGCGCGCCAGGTGACCGCCTATGTAACCGCCTACGGCGCCGGCACCGAGCACTGCCAGGCGCAACGCTTTGAGATCAGGCATGCGAAGTTTTCCTTGTTGTGTGCTGCACGGCGGCAAGCAGGTGGGAGATGTTCGATCTGCACGGCGCCAGCTCCCCGCGCTCGATGCGCCGGACGATGGCCGTCAGGCCGCGATGGATGGGCGCCGGCACACCGAGTTCGTCGCCCTTGTCGGCGATCATGCCGTTGACGAAATCGATTTCGGAACGGCGCCCGCCGAGGATGTCGCGCCCCAGCGAGCCGTGGCCTTTGCGCCCCGACTCGGTCTGGCGGGCGAGATAGGCAAAGAGCGCGGCTTCGACCAATGCAACGCTGGCCGCTTCTCCTTCCGCGGCGAGCACCCAGTGGTCGAGGGGCACGCCGACAATCGGCTCCATGTCGAATCCGTGGGCGCGCGCAACCGCGATCGCCTCGGCTGCCGCGCCGATGATCAGCCGGCGTATCTGCGCGTCACCGATGATTTCCTCGTTGGGCAGACCGGTCGCGCCGAGCAGGCCCATCTGCATCGCATTGGTCGCCAGCTTGGACCAGCGCTCGCCCCACAAATTGGTCGTGACCATCGAGCCGTCAACATGCTTCAGTATGGCGGCCAACCGCTGCGCGCGCGGCGTCACGCGCCCGTGCACTTCGCCGATGCGGAACACCGGGTGAGCGTCGCCACCGGGCAGCCGGTGGCGCGTGAGATGCCCCGGACCAACGGTGCTCACGCCTATGGTATTGAGCACGCAGCCGACGGTGCGGCTCCAGCCGACGTTGGCGGCGACCTGGTACTCGTTGATCGAATTCTGCATCGACACCACATAGCCGTCGGGCGCCAGGTAATCCCTGATCATGCGTGCCGCCCACGCGGTATCGAATGACTTGGCTGCGATAATCGCGATGTCCACCGGACTGCGGATCAGGCTCTGCACTTCGGCGACGTGCAGCGCTTTGACCGGCAGCGTGTAATCGCCCTGCGTGCCGCTCACACGAACGCCGGCCGCACGGATTTTCTCGACGTTCTGAGGCCAGGTATCGACAAAGGTGATGTCGAAGCCGGCGCGCGCCAGATGCGCGCCGGTATAGCCGCCGACAGCGCCCGCTCCGATGATGACGATATGCGGCCGGTCAGTGGTCGACATCAGGCTCTAGCGTCGGCGGCCGCCGCGCTTCCCGCATGAAACGAAGCATGCGCTATGCCGCGCAGCAGTTGGCGGAGGTCGGTCACCTTCTCGAAACGCCGCAGTTCGGCGAGCAGCGAAGCACCCTGCTCCGGTGATCCGAAATTCCTGAACATCTGCGCGAATTTGCGATCGACTTCGGCGTCGTTCAGCGTATTCATGCTGTGCCCCTTGGGATACAGCACGTCGGTCGCGATCTCGGCGCCGGATTCGGTTGTTATTTTCAGGCGGCAAGCGGCGGCTTCGGGATAGCGCGCCGAACATTCGGCGCTCTCGCGCACTTCGACTTTTTGCATCAATGCATGGATGCCGGCATCGCCCAAACGCGCGGGCGTGAACGACGCGGCAGTGATTTCGCCGTCGAGAAGCGCCGACACAATTACGAACGGCAGGCTGTGATCGGCCGTCTCGTGCGTCGTGGGCGACCAGCGCGAGCGGTCGTTCGCCATCATCGCGACCGCCGATTGGTAGGTTTCCAGCTCGATCTTCGCGATGGCGCGGCCGCTCAACTGCGGCCTTGCGTCGAGCGCCGCCCACACCGCCGATTGGCCGTGATAGCAGATCGGAAAACATTTGAAGTGGGTGCGCTCGATATAGCGCGCCTGTCCGTCGCCGTCTGGCAACGGCCATTCGAAGCGGCCGACCGCGTCCCACAACCCGGCCTTGCCCTCGAATACCGCAGTCGGACCGGTGAATCCTTCCTGCGCGAGAAAAGCAGCGAATACGGCGTTGCGCGATGCGTTGGCGGCGGCACAGCCTTTCCAGTTCGACAACTCGCCCTGCCGCGTCTGGTAGAGCGCCATGTTGGGCGCGAGCGCCAGTGCTATTGCATTGGCCATTTGCTCGTCGGTAAGACGCAGCAGCTTTCCAGCGCCGAGTACCGAAGCGAGTATCGAATAGACCGGCTGGTCCCAGCCCGTTGAATTGATGTCGATGGCGTCGCAAAAACTGCAATAGACATCGTAGGCGAGAGTGATCGCGTTAATTACCGCCTTGCCATCGGCGCGTACCGTCTCGGCGACCGCCAGAATGGCGGCCATGACGTCGCTCGGATGGCCGCCGCTTTTGCCGCGATACATATCGCTCATATCGAAGAAGCGCAACATGACGCCGTTCGCAAACGCTGCGGCTTCCGGCGCAACCTGCGCCGTGGTGCCCCAGATGGTGGCG
>JBDSSV010000556.1:0-2540 GCA_039928535.1 Burkholderiales bacterium | reverse complement strand
TGGTTCGGCGCGCGCCGCTATTGCCCGGCAATTTTGAACTTGTGGATGCGCCGGCCGCGGTTTTCGGCGACATAGACATTGCCCTTCGAATCGACCGCGATGCCATGCGCCTGGATAAATTCACCGGGGAACGCGCCGGCGCGGCCGAAACTCGAGAGGTGCTTGCCGCTCGCGCGCTCGATGATCTCGATCTGTGAATTGTTCTGGTTGACGACGAACACAAGCCGCTGATCGGCATCGGGCGAGAAGTCGATTGCCACCGGAGAACCGCCCGTCTCGACTTTTTTGCCATCGGCGGACGGCGTGTACGGTTGCCACGGCACCTCGATGACTCTTTTCAGGCTGCCGGATTGTATTTAGCGCTTGATCTTCAACAACCGCGCGGCGTTGCCGCCCATGATTTTATCTTTGTCCGCGCGCGACAGCCGCGGCACGCTCTCGATGAATTTGACCGGCTGCTCCATCCCCATGTCGTACGGATAGTCGGTGCCGAGCACGACATGCTCGGGTCCGTATTGGTCGATGAGGTGGCGCAGCATCTGCGTGTCGAACGTGATGGTGTCGAAATAGAATTTCTTGAGGTAGCTCGACGGCGGCTTTTTGATTACTACTCGGCAGTCGGGCCGCGCGCGGTGGGCATGGTCCATGCGCGCCCAGTAATGCGCGAGGTAGCCGCCGGCATGCGGCAACACCACCTTGAGTCTGGGATTGCGCTCCATCACGCCGTCGAATATCAGATGGCTCGCCGCGACCGTCGTCTCCAGCGGATTGCCGATCACGTTGTTGAAGTAATGGTCCATCAGCCGCTGGCCCTGCGTGTAGCCAAGCGGATGCATGAAAATCACGACGTCGAGCTCCTGCGCCTTGGCGAAGAATTTTTCCAGGCCAAGGCTGGCATCGGTGAGGTCCTTGCCGTTGACGTTCGGCAGGATCTCGACCCCGCGCATGCCGAGCTTTCTCACGCAGTGATCGAGCTCGGCGACCGCGAGATTGGCGTTCTGCAACGGCACCGTGCCCATTGCGACGAAGCGGTCGGGCCACGTCGCGGCGATTTCGGCGAGACGCTCGTTGGCCATGCGCGCGAGCTCCAGACCGAAGTCCGGCTCGCTCCAGTAAATGCACTGGTTCGGCGCCGGGCACACCGCCTGGATGTCGATGCCCATGCGGTCCATGTCCTTCAGGCGCACTTCGATCGACGACAGCATGGGTCCGCGGTCCTTCATCTGCCTGACGTTCGTTTCGCGCGTCATGGCGTTGGCGAATAGCCCCGACGGCTCGTACTGGCCCGGATTGAATTGCGCGACCTTCGCCGCGATTGCGGGGTTCAGATAGTGGCAATGCAGATCGATGCGCAGGCTGCGCCCTTTGCGGTCGCGCACGACTTTTACGGCTGCGGCTTCTGCCTTGCCGGCCGTTTTGGCCGATGCCTTGCGTAATTGCAGCGCGGGACGATAGCGATGCGCCGGGACAGTACAGCCCGGCGTGCAAGTGAACATCATGGGGAAATTCCTCCGCTAGATTGCTGGTGGGGCGACGCGCGCCGCGTGGTTTTATTTGTCGCCTGGGCCGCAGGCACGAGATAATTTGACTCTACGCTGCCGCGTGTGTCAACTTGCGCGCTTCGTCTGCGGTTAAGGAGGAACCATTGAAAATCGGAATTGCCGGCATGGGCAAGATGGGCACGGTGCTCGCCGTGCGCCTCGCGGGACTGGGCCATGAAGTTACCGTGTGGAACCGCACCGCCGCGAAGACGCAGGCGGCGCAGCAGGCCGGCGCAAAAGTCGCCGCTAAGCCGCGCGAGCTCGCGGGCAGCGCCGATATCATCATCAGCATATTGACGAACGCTGAGGCAATCGATGCCGCGTATGAAGGCAAGGACGGTTTGCTCGCGGGCGACATCAAAGGCAAATTGTTCATCGAGATGAGCACGGTGCGGCCGGTGACGGAAAAGGCGCTCGCCGCGAAGCTCGCCGGCAAAGAAGCCGCGATGATCGATTGCCCGGTGGGCGGCTCGGTCGGCCCGGCGCGCGAGGGCAAGCTGTTCGGCTTCGCCGGCGGCGCCGCCGCGGACGTCGCGCGCGCAAAACCGCTGCTCGACCAGTTATGCCGCCGCGTCGAGCACGTCGGGCCGGTTGGCGCCGGCGCGAGCATGAAGCTCGCGATCAACCAGCCGCTGCTCGTCTACTGGCAGGCACTTGGCGAGGCGCTGGTGCTGTGCAAGCCGCTGGGTCTCGATCCGGCGCGCGTCATGGACATACTCGCCGACACTTCAGGCGGCCCGAACGTGCTCAAAGTGCGCGGGCCCGCCATCGCCAAGGCGCTGATTGGCGAAGACACCGGCGTCATCACCTTCGACATCGACTCGATCCGCAAAGACCTGCAGACGATGATACAAGAAGCGCAGGCGCTGGGCGGCACGCTGCCGGTCACGGCGCGCGCGCTCGAATGCTTCGACGAGGCCTCGCGCGACGGTCTCGGCAAGGGCGATGCGACGCTGCTGCCGGCGCGCTGGTCGAAAAAATCCGCACACTGAAAATCAA
>JBDSSV010000555.1:0-2957 GCA_039928535.1 Burkholderiales bacterium | reverse complement strand
TGATGCCGGTCATGTTGGTGCCTGGCCGTGCCAGGCTGTGCACGAAACCCGCGTCGACCGGATTGCCGCTGAAGCCAAACACCACGGGGAGTTGGGTTTGCAGCTTGTGGACAGAGAAAACGTCGCGCCCAGAGGCCATGATCAGCTCGGGATTCGTTGCCAGCATCTGGCGCGCCGCCTGATCGGCTTCTTCCGGCGTCCCCTCAGTCAGGTGCAGGGTGAGCGAGAGATTGCGGCCTTCGTGCCAGTTGAGCTCGCGGAAGCCAGCCTGCAGCGCGGAAAAAAACGGCGAAGGCGCACCGGCACGCCCGGCGCCGAACCAGGCAACGCGGCGGATTTTTTCCTGCGCCAGCGCGTGCCGCGGCGCGGTCAGGGACGCCGCGAGGGCGATCAGCAGTTTGCGACGATTGTTCACTCAATCAACCGATCGGCGCGTACGAGGATGGACTGCGGGACCTTGATGCCGAGCGCCTTGGCGGTTTTCAGGTTGATGGCCAGCTCAAACCTGGTTGGCCGCTCGATGGGCAAGTCGGCGGGCCGCGCGCCCTTGAGGATTTTGTCGACATATACCGGGATCCGTTGCATTGCCTCGGTGACGTTCGGGCCGTAGGTAAGCAGGAAACCATCTTTTGTCCAGTCGCCCCACCCGCCGGCCATCGGGATATGGCTCCTGGCCGCAAATTCGGCAATCTGCCTTCTTTGCTGAAGCAGGACCCGCGATGACACCACGATGAGTCCTTCCGCGCGCGCATCCGCCGCTGCCTTGAATGCCCCATCGAAGTCGCCGGCGCGGCGCACCTCGAGCGACTGCATGCGTACGCCTAGGGTGGCAGCGGTGCGCTGCGTCTGCCGGAACTCCGGATCGGCATGATCGGGGTTCCATAGCGCGGCGCAACGCGAAATTCCCGGCACGGCTTCCTTGAGAAGCTCCAGCACTTTGCCCGCCAATTCATCGTAGATCAATGTAATGCCGGTGACGTTCGCGCCCGGTCGTCCGAGGCTTGCTACCAGCCCAGCCTGCATCGGATCGTTGCTGACCATGACGACGATCGGAATCGACCCGGTTGCTTTTTTGGCATGCGGCGCGACGTCTCCGCCGAACGCAAGTATCACATCGGGCTTGAGCTGTACCAGTTCCTCAGCCAGCTTCGGAAGCCTGTCGGCGTTGCCTTCCGCGAAGCGGTAATCGATGGCGACGGTCTTGCCTTCCGCATAACCGAGAGCTTGCAGGCCCTGGAGCAAAGGGGCGATCGGATCGGTCTGCGGCGAGTTGTAGAGCAGGATGCCAATGCGCGGAACTTTACGCGCTTGCTGTTGCGCGAAAGATAAAAACGGTAGAGCGCAACCGCCGGTGCCCAATGCGATGAGCAGTTCACGCCGTGTCGTCATGTGATCTTCTCCAGAGCAAATACAGGTCTAATAATAGGCTCTTATGCTCATGGTAAGCAGGTCTGTCAAGACCTGCTACATCGCGTAGTAGTAATCGGGCTGCGCGCTCGCGACCTGCAGTTCGCAGGATACGGACTCCCGCATGACTTTTACGCCGTTTTGACGTGTGGGCGAACGCGAGCGCGCGGCGACGATGAAGAGATAAGCAATGTAGAAACACGCGGTAAGCCCCAGGACGTTGGCGGCGCTGATCAGGTAGTCGAACATGTGTGCCTCCTCTTTGCTTCCGGTTCCGTGCGTTGCCGGTCTACTTGGCCGGTGTAGTAACTATAGCTGGCACGGCGTCCGCGTCCCTACGCCGTGCGGCACTGGAAAGTGGTGACTTATTGACAGCCACCGCGCCGCCATGGGCGGCGGGAGGAGGGAGGAGGAAGGAAGGAGACGGAAAGAGGAAAAGCCAGAATATTATTTTATACAATCACTTGCGATGGAATTCACCAGTTAGCTGGAAGCGGCTTGTAGAGGACGATGTGCTGATTTTCGATGCTGATGTAGCCGCCGGTCGTCAGGTCTTTGACGATACGGTTGATCATCTCGCGCGAGGCGCCGATGCGGTTGGCCATGTCCTGCTGCGATAGCTTCTCTGGAATCTGCCGCTTGCCGTCTTGCGTCACCGCGAGTTCGTTCAGCAGCTTGGCAAAGCGGCCGTAAACGTTTTGCAGCGCGAGGCTTTTCACGTGCTCGGTCAGCACGCGTCCGCGGTGTATCAGCTTGCGGATGAGGTGCATTGCGAAATCGGGATGGCTTCGCAGTAGCGCCTTGACGTCGTCTTGCGGAATCAATTGAAAGCGGCACGGTTCCAGCGTCATCACGGATGCCGAACGCGGGCCTTCGTCGAGCACCATCTCACCGAAGTATTCACCGGGGCCCTGGGTATCGAGGATGATCTCCTTGCCTTCCTCGTTGGCGAGGAACACTTTCACCTTGCCCGACACGATGATGTAGAGCGAATCGGTCTGATCACCCTCGTTCAGGATAACGGTATTTTTTGGATACGCGCGCGTGACCGCGCGCTGCGACAGTGCGCCGATGTCCTGCTCCGACAAACCCAGAAACGGCGGGTATTGCTTGTCTGACATGCGGCGATTTTAGCAAGGTAACAGGGCGGACGGCAAAACTGCGCAATCAGAATCTACTGCAAGCCCGCAAAATCTATTTTGCCGCCGATGAACGTTGATAGACGCCGATGAAAATCATGAAAATCATGAGTGCCGTTATAGTTCTCGACCTTATCTGCGTTCATCGGCGGTTTCAAATTGTCTTTGACCTGATCGGACCATTCAATAGGCGCGACGACCTCTTAATCCATCAGCCTCGACAACGTCTGCACTCGACCCCAAAGGCGTAATGCCCCCTTTCCTGATATCGGCCATTCGTCAACGGCACCCACTTCCGCGAAAGCCCGGCAGTTCGTTCCGGAAGCACTCGCGCAGCCTGCCGTACCCACACGGCCCACCGATTTCGCCACTAAGCTGCCTTTAATTCGGGGGTAGAATTTAGCGCATATG
>JBDSSV010000554.1:0-3073 GCA_039928535.1 Burkholderiales bacterium | reverse complement strand
AAAGCGAGAACCCGAACACCCGGCCCGCGCCAGTGGAAACCCGCGATAATCTCGACCCGACCGAAAATCCCGCGATGTTCGGACTCGACCGCGGCAGGGATGTTTTCAAACGCGCAGGGACAAGTGGCAAGGCCTGTTCGTCATGTCATGTGGCGCCGGAAACCGCGTTCAAGACCTGGGCAGCGCGCATGCCGCGTTACGAACCGCGCCTCAAACGCGTCCTGGGCGTCGAAGAATTCATTACGCGGCATGCGCGCGCGACGACCGGCGACGACCTGCTGATGCAGAGCAATGACAATCTCGGGTTGTCGATTTACCTGCATAACATCGCCAACGGCGCGCCGATAAGTCCGGACTTGTCGAGCGCAGCCGCCAAGCAGGCGGTGAAGCATGGCGAAATGCTGATGAAACGCAAAATCGGCCAGCTCAACATGGCGTGCGTCGATTGCCACACACGCAAACGCCATGCGGGGAAGTGGGTGCGCGGCCAGTATCTGGTCGAATCGAAAGGCACGGTCGCGCATTTTCCGACCTGGCGCACGAGCCGCGGCGACGTCTGGGATATCCGCAAGCGATTTCAATGGTGCAACGTATCGGTGCGCGCCACCGAGCTGCCGCCGGACGCCAGGGAATACGGCGATATAGAGCTGGCGCTGGCCGCGCTCAACAAGGGCGAGAAAATCAACTCGCCCGGCATCCGGCATTAGCCTGCGCGCGCACCGCGTCGAACGCCTGTCGCCACCGCCGCGAGCGTGGCCGCGATAATCCATGGCCATGACGCGCCGCGAATTCCTGCACACGCTGTCGGTAGCGGCCGCTGCCGGCTTTCCATTGACCGACAACGCGCGCGCTGCCGCCATCAGCGATTACTACGATCTGCACAGCTTCGGCAATAACGTGACATTGATGCATTTCACGGACTGCCACGCGCAGCTGTTGCCGTCGTATTTTCGCGAGCCGAACGCCAACATCGGGATCGCCGGCATGGCCGGCAGGCCGCCGCATCTGGTCGGCGAGGCGCTGCTCAAGTATTACCGCATCAGCGAAAACTCGCGGCTCGCGCATGCATTCACCCACCTTGACTACGAGCGTGGCGCGCGCACTTACGGTCGTATCGGCGGCTTCGCCCATCTTGCAACCCTCGTCAAAAGAGTGCGGGCGCAACGACCCGGCGCGCTGCTGCTCGACGGGGGCGACACCTGGCAAGGGTCGGCAACGGCCCTATGGACGCGTGGCGAAGACATGGTGCAGGCTGCCCGGCTGCTCGGCGTCGATATCATGACCGGGCATTGGGAATTCACGCTGGGTGCCGAGCGCGTCAGGGAACTCGTGGACCGGCAATTGACGGGACGCATAGAATTTCTGGCGCAGAACGTGGCCACCGCCGATTTTGGCGACCCGGTATTCACGCCATGGGTCATGCGCGAGATTAATGGCGTGCCCATTGCCATCGTCGGACAGGCGTTTCCCTATACGCCGATCGCGCATCCGCGCCACTTTGTCGCCGACTGGACGTTCGGCATCCAGGAAGAGAAGATGCAGAAAACGGTCGATGCCGCTATTGCCAAGGGCGCCCACGCAGTGATTCTGCTTTCGCACAACGGCATGGATGTAGACCTGAAACTCGCGGGCCGTGTCAGCGGCATCGACGTCATACTCGGCGGACACACGCATGATGCGGTGGCTGAACCGGTCGCCATCAAAAACCGCGGCGGCACGACGCTGGTGACCAATGCGGGCTGCAATGGAAAGTTTCTAGCGGTGCTCGATCTCGACGTCAAAGGCAAGCAGGTCGTCGGCTACCAATACCGCCTGATGCCGGTCTTCTCATCGCTGCTCGAGCCGGATATGGCCATGTCGGAATTGATCACCCGAGTCCGCGCGCCCTACGAGCAGCAGCTCGGCGAGAAGCTTGCGCACAGCGAGACGCTGCTCTATCGGCGCGGCAATTTCAACGGCACCTTCGACCAGCTAATCCTCAATGCATTGATGGAAGTCAGCGGTGCTGAGATCGCTTTCTCGCCGGGGTTTCGCTGGGGCACGGCAGTGCTGGCTGACGAGCCGATCACTTTCGAGCACGTTATGAATCAGACCGCGATCACCTATCCGTACGCTACTCTGAGCGAACTGAGCGGGCAATCTATCAAAGACATACTCGAGGACGTTTGCGACAACCTGTTCAATCCCGACCCCTACTTGCAGCAAGGCGGCGACATGGTGCGCGTCGGCGGTCTGCGATACAGCTGCAATCCGACGCTGGGCATTGGCAGCCGAATCAGCAATATGATGTTGAATGGCAAGCCGCTGGAACCGGGCAAGCTGTACAAGGTTGCCGGCTGGGCGCCGGTCGCGGAAGGGGCAAGCGGACGACCCGTATGGGAAGTTGTTGCCGAGTATCTGCGGCAGGTGAAAGTGGTGAGTCCGCCGCAGCTTAATTTACCCCGGTTGTCGGGCGTTGACGGCAATCCCGGCCTCGCCTGAGGCGTATCGCTTCTAGTGCCGGCATTCCGCGGGCAGGAACCTCCAGGTCGCCGTGTTACCGCTGCTGGTGCAGGCCCAAAGTATGCGGCGCCCGCTGAGCGATGGGGTGAGCACGACTGTTACATCGGTGCCAACGGAAGCTGCGCTGCCGAATACCGAAATCGTGCCTGAAGCATTCACCAACCCGCCCGAGACACGGCCACCCGCCACTACCGTCAGGCCTAGCCCGGCGCTCGACATCGTCCCGTCGGACATGCCCTTTTCCGCCACGCCGACGCGAAAACTGCTTGCTGTCAGCAGAAGCTCCGACACCTTGGCGCGTATTGCATAGTCATTGTATGCGGGCAAAGCGACAGCCGCCAGAATGCCGATAATCGCGACCACGATCATCAGCTCAATCAGGGTGAATCCCCTGCTGAAAAATTTCATTGGGCGTGCTCCATCACCGTAAGAATGTGCCATCGACCCTATCGCCTGGCAACAATCTGGATGTCAAACTGCTTAAATCCAGATCGGAAAAAGAACAGCCCCTCGCGAAGAGGGGCTGTTTCCGCCGACCTTGAAAACCTGCATCAGCGATATTGCTGATCTC
>JBDSSV010000553.1:0-3397 GCA_039928535.1 Burkholderiales bacterium | reverse complement strand
TGAATGTCGCGCCGGGCGCGACGTCCGCGCTCGTCGATATGCGGCGCCGCCTGCTGCGCATGCTCAAGGCGAATCCCGAATGGATAGGCGTGGATGCGGATCTCGAGCATCTGTTCGGCTCGTGGGTCAACCGCGGCTTCCTGCATCTCGAGCGCATCGACTGGCGCACGCCCGCGCTCATACTCGAGAAACTGATCCAGTACGAGGCCGTGCACGAGATTGCCGGCTGGAAGGACCTGCAGCGCAGGCTCGCCGCCGACCGCCGCTGTTTCGCTTTCTTTCACCCGGCGCTGCCCGAAGAGCCGCTGATATTCATCGAAGTCGCGCTCACCGAGCGCATGATCACCAGTGTCGTACCCTTGCTCGACCCGGCCTCACCCGAAGCCGACCCGGCGCGCGCCGATTGCGCGATGTTTTATTCGATCACCAACTGCCAGGAAGGCCTGCGCGGCATTTCGTTCGGCAATCTGCTGATCAAGCAGGTCGTGAACGAGCTCGGGCGCGAGTTTCCGCGGCTGAAAACATTTGCCACGCTGTCGCCCGTGCCGGGTTTCCACGCGTGGCTTGCGGGCATGCCGGGCAAACAAACGCTCAGCGCCGCCGACCTTGCGCGCCTGCGGTCCGCCGACTGGTTCGAAAACGCGGCATTCGCGGCGCGCGTGCGCCCGGCGCTGATGGAATTGTGCGCGTACTACCTGATTTCGCAAAAAAGACACAACGAGCCGCTCGACGCGGTCGCGCGCTTTCATCTCGGCAACGGCGCGCGCATGGAAAAGCTCAACTGGCTCGCCGACACCGCCGAGGCCGGCATGCAGCGCTCGGCAGGCATCATGGTCAATTACGTGTATCGCCTCGCCGACGTCGAGAAAAACCACGAGGCGTTCGTGCGGGAGCACGAAATTACCGCCTCGCACGAGCTGAAAAAACTCGCGCGCGATTGCGCTCTCACGCACGGTGCCGGCGAGCCTTAAGCGGCCGAGCGACGCAAGTCTGCTCGCGTTGGCGGCGCGCGCGATGTAACATAGGGCGCACCATGGAAATCACCGGCGAGCAACTGATACCCAAACCACAGCAGCAGACGTGGGACGCAATCTGCGATCCGGCAGTGCTTAAAGTGTGCATCCCGGGCTGCGAGACGATGGAAAGAATTTCCGATTCGGAATTCCATCTCACCATGGCCGCCAAAGTCGGGCCGGTCAGCGCCAAATTCAAAAGCAAGATCACGTTGACCGAGGTGGACGCGCCCAACGCGTACACGCTGATATTCGAGGGCCAGGGCGGCGTGGCGGGTTTCGCGAAAGGCGAAGCGCGCGTTTCGCTTACGCCGGCCGGCGACAGCACGACGCTCGCTTACGCCGCTAAAGCGACCATCGGCGGCAAACTGGCACAGGTCGGCTCGCGGCTGGTCGATGGCGTCGCCAAAAAACTTGCCGAGCAGTTTTTCACCGCGTTCAACCGGCACGTCACCGCCCAGAATTCCTGAACTGCCCGGCACCCGTCTCATCAGCGGTGACGAAGCGCGTTTTTCGTCATAGGATATGCGTCTCGCATTCCGCCGGGCGGCGCCTATATGACGTGGGGCAGATTTTTTCTGATCGTGCTGCTGGTCTGCGGCAGCTTTCAATATTGGCATGGGCACAAGGTGCGCGCGCCCGCGGTCGCCGTTACCGCGGCTATGGACCGCGAGTGGGAAGCCTATGGCTATAAAATCATTCCGCTGGAGAAATTCAATTTCGAAGCGCGCGTGCTCCACACCGAAGACTATTCGATGGACCGCGAAGCGCAGCTGGCCCCCGTCGACCTCGCCCTCGGCTGGGGGCCGATGGACAATCCCGCGGTGCTGGAAAAAGTCAGCATCACCCAGTCGAACCGCTTCTATTACTGGCATGTCGACGAATTTCCGATCTCGCGCCGCGACATCGAAGTTAACAGCGCCAACATGCATATGGTGCCGGCGAGCGCCGAGGTCGAGCGCACGCTCAAGTCCATCCGGCCCGGACAACACGTGAGGTTCGCGGGCTACCTCATCGAGGCGCGCGGCCCCGACGGCTGGCGCTGGCGCAGCTCGCTGACGCGCGAGGACACGGGCACCGGTGCGTGCGAGCTGGTATGGGTGGAACAGATTTCCGCACTTTAGATTGAACGCGAATGCACATCACCATCACGTACTGCGTCGCCTGAAACTACCTGCCCCGCGCCGCCAGTCTGGCGGACGAAATTTCGAGCAAGTGCGGCGTGCAGCCCGAACTCGTCAAGGGCGCGGCCGGCGTGTTCGACGTCACGCTGAACGGCGCCGTGATATTTTCCAGGCATCGCGCGGGCCGGTTTCCGGATGCGGCGGAAATCGTCACGGCGCTGCGCGCGACTTAACCCCAGCAAGGCCCCGCTCGGTTTTCCGATGTTCTCTGTGTCCTCTGTGAAGTCTGTACCCTTCAAGGGGGTATTAAAAGGAATGGCAAATGCATATGACTTTCGCTCTACGTTCTCAGTGGCCAAGGCTAAGGTAGACTACGCACTCTCAAGGAGGACGCCGCAATGCTGAAAATCTGGGGCCGCACCAATTCGATCAACGTGCAGAAAGTGCTGTGGTGCTGCGGTGAGATCAACCTTGCGTTCGAGCGCATCGATGCCGGCATGCAGTTCGGCGTCAACAACACGCCCGACTACAAAGCGAAAAACCCGAACGCGCTGGTGCCGCTGATCGACGACAATGGCTTCGTGCTGTGGGAATCGCAGACCATCGTGCGCTACCTCGCGCGCAAGCACGGCCTGGGCACGGTTTGCCCCGACGATGCCACGGCATGCGCGGATGCGGATCGCTGGATGGACTGGAATGCGACCACGGTCTGGCCCAACCTGCGGCCGGTGTTCTGGAACCTCGTGCGCACGGCGCCGGAAAAACGCGACATGCAGCTCGTTACGACTTCGCGCAAGGGGCTCGCCGCGAGCATGGCCATCCTCGATGCGCAACTCGCCAATCGCCAATACGTGACCGGCAACAGCTTCACAATGGGGGACATTCCGCTCGGTGTTTCAATCCATCGCTGGTTCTGCATGGAAATCGAACGCGAGAACTTTCCCCATCTCGCCGCTTATTACAAACGTCTGCAGGCGCGGCCCGCCTTCGCCAAGCATGTGGACATGCCGTTAAACTGACGCGACGAGCGGCCCTGGCATGTCACTCAGGAAATTGCTTGCCGCGCTCGCGCCGAACGACGCGGCGCCGGTCGAATACCCGCTCGAAACCGAAGACGCGTTGAACCGGCTGCACGGCGCCGCGCCGGTCGATGCGCATCTGCGTATCCTGTTTCAGGACGTCAAGGTCGGCAGCGAGGATTTCGTCGACCTGTATCAGCGCTGCCTCGAAGCGACCGGCACGCCGCTCACGCCGTTCAAC
>JBDSSV010000552.1:0-15175 GCA_039928535.1 Burkholderiales bacterium | reverse complement strand
GCGCCATAGAAGTCGCGTGCTGGGACGCGGTCGCTAAAATCGCGGACCAGCCGCTGCATGCCGTGCTCGCAGACAAGTACAACAACGGCAAGGTAACCACGTCAGTCCCTTGCTACGTCGGCGGCGGCTGGTATGCGCCGGGCAAGGGCATCAAAGACCTCGAAGACGAGATCCGCATGCGCCTTGATGAAGGTTACACGACGATGAAGATCAAAGTCGGCGGCATGTCGATCGCCGACGACGTGAAGCGGGTGGAGGCGGGCATTGCGGTGGTCGGCGCGAGCAACTGGCTGGCGGTCGACGCGAACGCGGGATTCAACCGCGCGCGCGCATTGTCCTATGCACAGGCGCTGAAGCCGTACCAGCTGCGCTGGTTCGAAGAGCCGACCGACCCGCTCGATTACGCGCTGCTCGCGGACGTCGCATCGATTTACGACTCGCCGATCGGCACCGGCGAAAATCTGTTTTCGACCCAGGACATCGAGAACCTCGTGCGCTTCGGCGGGCTGCGGCCCGACCGCGACATCATCCAGATCGACGTGCCGCAGGCGTACGGCATCGTGCAGTTTTCGCGTACGCTGGAGATGCTGAAGCGCCATAAATGGCAGCGCGATTCTGTTTTTCCACACGGCGGCAACCAGATGACGCTCGCCATCGTCGCCGGCTTCGGTCTCGGCGGTTGCGAGGCTTATCCGGACGTGTTCGGCGTGTTCGCCGGCTTCGCAGACGACGCGAAGGTCGAAAACGGTTTCCTCAAGCTGTCCGACCGTCCCGGCATCGGGTTCGAGGCGCAGAACCAGCTCTATTCGGTGATGAAGGGCCTGGTCGCGGCCTGAGCACCGCAAGTCCCGGTTTCCGGCTGTAAAGGCGCGGAATGTGAATTTGTCACTGAATCAGGGTGGCATCGTTCTTAACGGTCCAATCCTCACCCATCCTATTCTGCATCCATGGCGATATGTCTCGCCTGGACAGAGGAGGGGCCTCATGTTCCAACAACTGATAGTTCTGGGATTATTTGGTGGCATGGTGTGGATGATCGCGCAGGCGATCTTCATCCTTCTGCGCAGCGACCGCGATGCGGACCTGACGTACCGGTCAGGCGATACGCTGGCGCGTTTCGTCGAAGAGAATTACGGGACGCGGTTTGTTGCGGCGAATCCGCTGGGGGAGGAGGGAATGCGCAGGCTGTAGAAACTACGCTTAACGTCCGTGTAGAGTTGAGGACACCATCTGCGACAACTTACTTCACTGCGCCGAAATCTTCGCTTCTTTCACCACGCGCGCGAATTTCACGATTTCGGATTTGAGGTATTCACCGTATTGTTCCGGCGTGCCGCCGACGATGACGGCGCCGACTGCGGCGCTTTTTTCCTGGAAGTCCGGCAGTTTCATGACCGCGTTGAGCTCGGTGTTAAGCTTGGTGATGATTTCCTTCGGCGTTCCCGCCGGCGCGGCAACCGCTGACCACGACGAGTTGTCATAGCCTTTCACGCCGGCTTCATCGAGGCTGGCCAGTTCCGGCAGCGCAGCCATGCGCTTCAGGCTAGTGACCGCAAGCGCCCGCGTCTGTCCCGACTTGATGAACGGCACAGTCGAAATCGCGTTGTTGAACAACACCTGAATCTGGCCGGCGATGAGGTCGGTCAGCGACGGCGCGGAACTCTTATAAGGGATGTGCACCATCTCGGTCTTAGTCATCAGGCAGAACAGTGCGCCGGAGATGTGACCGAAACCGCCGACGCCGGACGAGCCGTAATCGAGTTTGCCTGGCTTGGACTTCGCCAGCGCGATGAGTTCTTTGACGCTCCTGACCGGCACGGAAGGATGCACGACCAGCACGCCCGGCGACGAGGAGACCTGCATTATCGGCGCGAAGTCCTTGACCGGATCAAATGGCATGTTCTTATAGAGGCTGGGATTCACCGCCCACGTGCCGACAGTCGCGATGACGATCGTGTACCCATCAGGCGGTGCTTTCGCGGTGAGCTCCATGCCGATATTGCCGTTGGCGCCGCCGCGGTTGTCGATGATGAATTGCTGGCCGAGGCGCTGGCCGAGTTTTTCGCCGAGCATGCGGCCCTGGATGTCGGTCGGGCCACCCGCTACAAAGGGCACGACAAAACGCACGGGTTTGCTCGGATACTGTTGCGCAAATGCGCCGGGGGCAATACCCCACAGGGCGAGCGCGGCCGCGTAACCTAAACGGACGTTCATGCTGTCTCCTCGGTTTTTTATATGAATATTTATGCGTGCAGCAACTGCTTCAACCGGGCCACAGCTGAATAGGGGCTGGTGAACACGGCCCGCCCGCGGCGCGACGGGATGCGTTCGGCGGCGCTCGCCATCGAAAACTGGCACAGCAGCAGCGCGTCGCAATCGCCGAGTTCCGCGGCGGCGGCGGCAATCTGCTTATCGTGTCCCGCATCGTCGCCGGCTTGCAGCGCCTTGAGGGCCGCCGGCACGGCTTTGATCGCGATCTCAAGTTTTGCATTGCGTGCGGCCGCGAGCTGCTCGAGTTCGGCTTGCATCGACGGCAGGCTCGGCTCAAAAGTCGCCAGTAGCGCGATGCGCGGGCCGGTTGCGATGGCTTCTTCCATCATCGCTTCATTAGGTTTCAATACCGGAATTTTTACCACGGTGCGCGCTATTTCTATCGCCGCACCGAAAGCGGAGCAGGTGAATAAAATCGCATCGGCGCCGCACGCTTCGACGTATTTCGCGAGCGTGCAGAAGCGGTCGATCATGGCCTGGTCGAGGTTGCCGGCGGCGGAGAGGTCGGGCGCCAGCGAGTCTTCGAGCAGGTTGGTGACCTGAGCCTGCGGCCACAGGCGTTTGAAAGTGCTGCAGATGGGATCGATGGCAACCGGGGTTGCGTGTATGAGTGCGATGCGTGGATTTTTCATGGTGCGCCATTTTACCTGCTGGCCGCCATTGTGGTTCGATACCTCACCACGAACGGCGAAGGGCAATCTGGTAGCACGTCGGATCAAGTTGACGCGACGGGCGGAAATCCGAATAGACGCTCGGGGTTTCTGACGAGGATTTGCGCGCGGGTTGCCGGCGGTGTCCACGCGTTAAAGAGGTCGAGCAAATGACCGTCGTTCGGCATGATGGCGGCGTCGACCTGCGGATGGGGCCAGTCGGTGCCCCAGATGAGTTGTTGCGGATTGGTTTTAACCAGCGCTTCGTGCAGCGGCCGCGCGTCCGGGTAGTCGGGAAAGTTTTTAGACACGCGATACGCGCCGGAGAGCTTGACCCAGCAGCCGGCGTCGCCGAGCAATTGGAGAAGCGTCTGGAAGCTTGGGTCCTGGATGCCGCGGGTGGCGTCGATGTTGAGCATATGGTCGATCACGACAGGCATCTCGCGCGCGATTTCGCGAAATTTGGGTGCGAGTTCCGGCAGGGCGCGCCAATCGCACCACGTTTGCATATGCCAGCCGAGTTCGAGCATGGTCGCGCGCATCTTGGCGAACTCGTCGAGGCCGACGCCGCGCTTGTAACCGGGCTTCTGGTCGCCGTAGAACATGTGAAAGCGCAGGGCTCGAATGCCGAGCTTGTGCCAGCGCCGCAGCTCGTCGGCGCTGACGGCCTCGGTGATGGCCACGCCGCGCAGGCGTTGCGGATTGCGCTCGACCGCATCGAGGATCGCGCTGTTGTCGTAGCCGTGGGCGTTGCCCTGGACGACCACGCCGCGCTCGAAACCCATGGTATCGAGCAGCGCGAGGAATTTTTCGACGGGCGCGTCGGGCGGCGTGTAGCCACGGCCGTCGGTATATGGAAAACGCGCGGCGGGGCCGAAAACATGCGCGTGGCAATCGCAGGCGCCGCGCGGCGAGGGAAGCGACGGCGAGGTGGGATGAGGATGCGGGCCTGCGATAGGTACGGTCATGGCGATGGTAGCTGAACAGGCAAGGCTGGGATTATATCCGGCATCCGGCTTGACTTACCCGCGCTCGCCAATTAGGTTACGCACCACGGCAAACTTTAGTTCCGGCCGGCCCAATTACAACGGAGGAGTTCATGAATTTAACCTTGCGCTTAATCGCGGTCCTGCTGCTAGCCGGCGTGTCGGCGCCGGTATGGTCCCAAGCCTATCCGAGCAAGCCGGTGCGCATTCTCGTCGGCTACGCGCCGGGGGGCGGCACCGATATCATGGCGCGCGCCATCGGCGCCAAGGTTTCCGATTCGCTGAAACAGCAATTCGTGATCGAGAACCGGCCGGGCGCCAACGCGAATATCGCCGCCAAGCTCGCGGCCGAGGCGCCGGCCGACGGCTACACGATATTGTTCATGTCGGTTGCGCACATCATGAGCAAGCCGGTCTACAAGAACCTTGGCTACGACATCGAGCGCGATTTCACGCCGATCACGGTCGTCACCAACGTTCCCAACGTGCTGTGCCTGCACCCGTCGCTGCCGGTGAAGACCGTGAAAGAACTGATCGCGCTCGCCAAGTCGAAGCCGGGTGCGCTTTCCTACGCCACGTCGGGCGTGGGCAGCCCCGAGCATTTTGCCGGCGAGATGTTCAAAATGATGACCGGGACCGACATGCTGCCGATTCCTTATAAAGGCGGCGCGCCGCTGGCGGTCGACCTCGTCGGCGGTCAGGTCATGCTCGCATTCAATACGGCGCCGCCCATCATGCCGCATATCCAGTCGGGCCGCGTGCGCGCGATCGCCGTGACGATGGACAAGCGCGTGGGGGCTTTGCCCAACGTGCCGACCATCGCCGAATCCGGCGTGCCCGGCTACCAGATGAGCACCTGGTACGGTGCGGTCATCCAGGCAAAGACGCCGCGCGAGATCGTGGTCAAGCTCAATCAGGAGATGCTGAAGGCGCTTGCATTGCCCGACGTGAAGGAGCGCATGGCGGGGCTGGGTGCGGATATTGTCGGCAACACGCCGGAAGAGGCCGCTGCCTTGATCAAGCTCGAGGTCGCGAAGTACACGAAGGTCGCCAACGCGGCGCACATCGTCGCCGATTAGTGGCGGTCCCCGCAGGCGCGAAGCTGCGCGTCGGCCTTATCGGCGCCGGTGACATTTCGCAGAATCATCTCGTTGCCTGGCGCAAGATAGAAGGCGCGACTATGGTCGCCGTGTGCGACCGCGACGAGGCGCGCGCCCGCGGGCGTGCCGACGCGTTTGCAATTCCCGCGGTCTATGATGATGCGGCGGCGATGTTCGCAGCCGAAAAACTCGATGCAGTCGACATCGCGACATGGCGGGAGACGCATGTCGAGCTGGTCCAACTCGCCGCTGCGCACGGCGTCGACGTGCTGTGCCAGAAACCGCTGGCGCCTACGCTGGCTGAAGCCGCAACGCTCGTCGCATCAGTAGCCGGGCGCATACGCCTGATGGTTAACGAGAACCGCCGCTACGCGCCGCATTTTCAGACGATACGCCGCTGGATGGACAAAGGCCGCGTCGGACCGGTGCGCCAGTGCGTGTTGACCATGCATCGCTCGGGGTTCATTAAGGATGCACAGGGCCGCCGCCCCGCGGTCGAGCGTGCGCCTTTCATGGCGCGCGAGCCGCGGTTGATGATCGCCGAGACACTGATCCATCAACTCGATGTACTGAGATTTTTGCTGGGCCCGCTGGCGATGGTGGCGGCGCGCACGCTGCATACCGAACCGGACATGCCTGGCGAGACTCTGGCCACGCTCATGCTTGAAACGCCGGCCGGCGCGCCGGTAGTGGTGGCGGGCAGTTTCGTCGCGCCCGGATTCGGTTCCGTCGTGTCGGACCGGCTCGAGATCATTGGCACTCACGCCAGCGTTATTTTCGACGCCGCGGGTCTGGAGTTGCGCGGCGCGACGACCGAACGTGCCGAAGTGGATATGAAGATGGCGTACCAGGCCTGCTTCGACGCTGCAATCGCGCGCTTTGTCGAGTGCCTGGCCTCGGGTGCGCCGTTCGAGACGTCGCCGGAGGACAACCTGCAGACGCTCAATCTGGTCGAAGACGCCTATACGCTGGCGGCTCAGCGCGGAAGCTTGTCGACGTAGCCGTACATTTCCGTGTGGTCGGAAGTGAAGCCCAGATCTTTTTCCATCTTGTTCCAGATATCGGTGCACGGCTGCGCGAGCAGGCTCGATGTGCCCGTGGTCTGCAACACTTCCAGCGCAGTCCGCACGTCTTTCGCCATCAGGCCGGTGAAGAACCCCGCGCCGTAAGTCCCGGACAGCATGTGCTGCTTGAACTTGTTCCTGGTCGTGTTGTTCATGCCGCTCGACGCATTGAGGATGTCGACGACGACGCCGGCGTCGAGCCCGAAGCGTTGTCCGGCGACGACTGCTTCGCATGCAGCGACGAGTCCTGCGGCCGAAACATAATTATTGAGCGCCTTGATGGCGTGGCCCGCGCCCAGCGGGCCCGCGTGAAAAATCTGGTTGCCGATTTTCTCCAGCAGCGGCTTCACCTGCGCAAATAGCGCGGCATCGCCGCCGACCATGATCGCGAGCGTCGCCGCAGCTGCGCCTTTGACGCCGTTCGATACGGGCGCATCGATTAATTTGAGGCCGCGTTTATCGAGCAATTCACCCAGCTCCCGCGTGCCCACGGGTGAAGACGAGCTCATATCAATGACGAGCGAGCCTGATTTGAGGTTCGCGACGACGCAGTCTTTGAAATTGTCGGCGTCGCCGCACAATGCTTTGCGCACGATCTTGCCGTCGGGCAACATGGTGATGACCGTGCCGCACATGCCGCCCAGCGCAGCGAGGCTGTCGGCGACTTCGATTTCGAGCGTCGATGCCAGAGCCTGCGTGCGCTTGACGTCCGTATCGTAGACGACGACCTTGTAGCCGGCTTTCGCCAGGTTGGTCGCCATCGGTGTGCCCATGGCGCCGATGCCGACAAAGCCAATTTTTCCTGCGATTGAAGTCATGAATTGATTCCTAAAAGATCACAATCATTTGTTACACAGGACAAAGGGGCAAAAAAAAGAAATACAATTTGCCACAGAGGACCCAGAGGACACAGAGAAAACCAAGAAAAGCGTGAAGGACATAAAAATCCCACTTTTTTTTTGCCTTTGCTCTGTGACCTCAAGGGGGTATCAAAAAAGAATGGCTGAAGGTTTTGCTTTTACGTTGAGTGCGTCATTAACCGCCGATAGGCAGATCGATGCCGAGGTTTTTTTCGCGGGCCACTTTCAGAATGTGGTCGCCGGTATAGATATCTTGTATGCCCATGCCATGCGATTCATAGAGCGTGATGTCGTCGCGCGAGCGGCGGCCAGCGATATGACCGGCAATCAATTCGCCGAGCTCGGGCAGGGCGTCCCAGTCGAGCTTGCCGCTTTCGATCAGCGGCAGCAGGTCGCCGCACTCGTTGCGCGCGGTGCCGCGCGAGTCGACGACGACTCTGGCGCAGCGCTTGATGGCGAACTCATCGAGTTCGCGGCGCGTGAGCGCATTGGAGCCCGCGGCGTTGATATGCTGGCCGGGTTCCAGCCATTCGCCGAGCAGCACGGGGTTCGCCGCCTTGGTGATGACGTTGATGATATCGACGCCGTGCACGGCTTCGGGCGCGCTGGTGACCGCTTCCATTTTTATGCCGAGCTTGTCGCTCATCCTGACGCAGAAATCGCGCGCCTTATCGGATTTGCGGCTATAGATTTTGGCGGAATTGATCTTGCGCACGGCGCACACAGCTTCGAGCTGGCCTTCGGCCTGTTTGCCGGCGCCTAGCATGCCGACGGTGGTTGCGTTCTCGCGCGCCATATATTTGGTGGCGACGCCACTTGCAGCACCCGTGCGCATCATGCCGAGATAGCTCGCCTCTATCATCGCGACGAGATTGCCGCTGTCGGTGTCGATCAGGTGCACGTGGTAGCGCGAACCCTTGCCCGGGTTCGAGTAATACGCTTTGTATCCGATCAACTTCAGTTCCGGAGCTGCGGCTTGCAGAATATGCTGCGTGCCGGCGGGGGAGCGCGTTCGCACGCGCGGCACGTCGATCGCGCGGCCTTCGGCGCGCGCTTTCATTGCGGCTTCGACGAGCTCGACGGTCTTCGCCATCGTAAGTATTTGCGCGACTTCTGCTTCGTTGATGTAGCGGATCATGTTTTCTCGAAAGGCGTTAGGCGTTAGGCGTGAGGCGTGAGGCGGGAATCCTAAGGCGTTTGTAGTTCGCCTCACCCCTCACTCCTAACGCCTCACGCCTTTTGATTTTTAAGTGCTTCAGCACGAATCGCGGATAGCGTGGTGCGCGGCGATATGGCATCCTGGTCGACGCGCAGTTCGAGCAGCGCGGCGGTCTTGGCATTCCATGCGCGCTCGAACGCAGCTTCGAAATCCGCGGTCTTCTCGACGACTTCGCCATGCAGTCCGTACGCACGCGCCAGCGCGGCGAAGTCAGGGTTGACAAGGCTGGTGCCGCTGACGCGGCCGGGGTAGTGCTTCTCCTGGTGCATGCGTATGGTGCCGTAAGTGCCGTTGTTGACGACGATGAAGATCACTTTCGCGTTGTATTGCGCGGCGGTCGCCAGTTCCTGGCCGTTCATGAGAAAGTCGCCGTCGCCGGCGAACGCGATGACCGGACGATCCGGATGCACGAGCTTGGCAGCTACGCCCGCCGGCACGCCGTAGCCCATTGCGCCGCTGGTCGGCCCGAGCTGGGTGCGAAAGCCGGTGTATTGATAGAAGCGGTGCGGCCACAGCGTGAAATTGCCGGCGCCGTTGGTCAGGATGGATTCCGGCGGCAGGCGCTTCTTCAAATAGAGAATAACTTCGCTCATGTTGAGCGTGCCCGGCACGGTAACCGGTTTCTGCCACGCGTCATACTCGGACCGCGCTGCTTTCGTGCTATCGACCCAAGGCGCTTTGACCGGAGCCAACGCGCGCGCCGCGGCCGCGAATTCCGGCATGCCCGAATTCATCAGCAGCTCGCCCTGGTAGACGCGGCCGAGTTCCTCGGCGCCAGCGTGCACGTGCACGAATTTCTGCTTCGGCCGCGGGATGTCGACCAGCGTGTAGTTGATCGTCGTCCATTCGCCGAGTCGCGGGCCGACCGCGAGCAGCAGATCGGCGTTGCGGATGCGCTGCTCGATTGCCGGGTTCATGCCGACCGCTACGTCGCCGACGTAATTCGGATGGCGGTTGTCGAAGAGATCCTGGCAGCGATAGGTACAAGCGACCGGCAACGAGTTGGCTTCGGCGAACGCCTGGATGTCTTCGCTGGCTTTTCTGTTCCAGCCGCCGCCGCCGACCATGACGAACGGGCGCTGCGCTTGAGCGAGCATGTCGCGCAGCTTGTTCATGTCGTCCGCGCCGGGATGGGCCGCGACGCGTTGATAGCGCGCGGTGTCGGCCACCGTCGCGGTCGCGGTCTGCATATCTTCGGGCAACGCGAGCACCACCGGGCCGGGACGGCCGGACACCGCGAGGTGGAACGCGTGACTCACCATTTCGGGGACGCGGTCGGCGCGGTCGATCTGCGCGACCCACTTCGTCATCTGGCCGTACATGCGGCGGTAGTCGATTTCCTGGAACGACTCGCGCTCCGTGTATTCGCTGTCGATCTGGCCGATGAACAAGATCAGCGGCGTCGAATCCTGGAACGCGGTGTGGATGCCTATGCTCGCGTTGGTGGCGCCGGGGCCGCGAGTTACGAAGCAGATGCCGGGACGCCCCGTCAGTTTGCCGTAGGCTTCCGCCATGTTGGAGGCGCCGCCTTCCTGGCGGCAGATCACGAATTTGATGGCGTCGCGCGAATCGTAGAACGCGTCGAGCACGGACAGATAGCTTTCGCCGGGCACGCCGAACGCCATGTCGACGCCATGTACTTTCAGCGCGTCGACGATGAGTTGCCCGCCCGTGCGGGTGAGGACGGAATCTGACGGTTTCATGCGGGGCCTCGGAGATTATTTTAGTAACGGCGGAGGGGCGTATTGTAGCTTGTGTGGTGGCAGCGCACACACCATGGGGAGCAGTCGATTGACAGTGCAGCATCTTGCGGCGCATCACGACAATTCTTTGTGGTAGCATAAATTTTCGACGCTTATCGTTATAAAAATGTGTCGGCGTCACCTGGATATTCATGCGATTACCACTGCTCCGCGGATTGTTGCGCGGCGTAACTGAGGGTTTACGCCGGCGCGGTTCCCCCGAGCCGTCGACTGCAGCGGCCCGCAGTTTGTCGCCGGATGCCCGCTCCACGGGTCCTGCACACCAGGCCAGCGTAGTGCGAGTTGTTTGTCCGCTGCACAATACCGATCTGGTGCGGGAACATGCGCTCAACAATCGCGTTGAATATTGGGGCAACTACGGGGCCTTTGTCGCGCGCGCGCTGCTGACCCTCGACATCCCCGTCGTCGCACCCGAAAAACCCGTTGACCATTTTGTCATCGACTGGCATTTCGACGACGGCGGACGTCTGCGGACCGGCGTTTCCTATTCTGATTTCGCGCGTATCTTCGATGCGGCGGAGGCGAATGGCATACAAGCGATGTTCAAGCAGAGATGTCATCCGGCCCGCGCGACCGGCGCGACGCCACCGGTGCCGATTGCCGCAGGGGGATTCGGACTCGCGGTCGCCTCCACCTATGGCGACAACGACGCGTTCATCGCGCATGATTTGCCGCGGCTACGGCGCATCAAGGATGAAGAGCCTCAGGCGACCACGGTTTTTTTTAACTCGGGTCATTTCCGCACTGTCGGGAAAACGGCACCCGACAATTATCCGAATCGAAGATCGTTCGGTGCAGCCTTGAGCGGCGGACCGGTGCAGCCCTCAGGGCTGTGGCACGAAAATGTGGCGAGATCCGCGTGGGTGCTGAACCTGTGCGGCAGCGGCAATTCGATCGATCGCAAAGTGGTCGAGTTGTGCGCGATCGGGTGTGCGATAGTCAGCGACCGCGGCCTTGAAGACCTGGAATTGCCGTACGGGAAACGCTTCGTTCACGGCGAGAATGTCTGGTTCGTGGATGAGCCGCAGGAACTGCAGGACGTGCTGGAAGAAGTACCGCGCGAAGTTTGGCGCCGCCTTGTTGACGGTTCGCGCGATCTTTACGAGACTTGTTTTCGCCCCGCAGCGCTCGGACGCTGGTACTTGTCTGTCGCGCAGGAGTGGGGCAACCGTTTGCGTTTGGAACAAAGCAGCGGTGAAGTCATCAATCACGGAAGCTGACTTGATTTCGACGCACGCCGGCACCAAGGCCGGCTGAAAATGTAAAAGGAGGAGGCGATGACCGTAATCGATTTAAGTCTGCGCGCAATCGCAGCCGCGGCATGCTGCACTTTCGCGGCGGCGGCAGGCGCACAGCCGTACCCGAGCAAGCCGATCCGCGTGATCAATCCCGCGGCGCCCGGCGGCAACAGCGATATCGTGTTTCGCGTGATTGCGCCGAAAATGGGAGAAATCGTCGGCCAGCAATTCGTGCTCGACTACCGTGCCGGCGCCGGCGGTGTGATAGGCGCCGACATGACGGCCAAGAGCGCGCCCGACGGCTATACGACCGCCATCGTCGCGGCGAGCTTCTTTTTCAATCCGGCGCTGATCAGGAACCTGCCGTACGACACGCTGCGGGATTTCACTCCTCTGGGCCTCGTCGTTGATATTCCCGCCGCCGTGGTCGTGCATCCGTCACTGCCGGTGAAAACCGTCAAAGACCTGATCGCGTTGGCGCGCGCGCGGCCCGGCCAGATATTTTTCTCGAGCGCGGGACCGGGTACGGTGGCGCATTTGGCGGGCGAACTGCTGAACTCGCAGGCGCACATCAAGCTCGTGCACGTTCCGTACAAAGGTGTCGCGCCGGCGACGGTGGACGCGATTGCGGGACACGTGCAGATGACGATCGCCAGCATACCAGTCGTGATCGAGAACGTGCGCGCGGGACGCTTGCGCATGATCGCGCAGTGCGGCGAGACGCGTTCGCCGTCCGTGCCCGATGTGCCGACCATGCAGGAAGCGGGCGTGCCGGGTTTCGTCGTCAGCAGCGGATTCAGCTGGGTGGGGCCCGCCGGATTGCCGCGCGCTGTCGTCGACAAGCTGAACGGCGCGCTGGTGAAAGTGATAAACGACCCGCTGGTCCGGAAGGAACTCACCGATCGCGGCGCCGATCCGGTGGGCAACTCGCCCGAGCAGCACGCGGCTTTGATCAAGAGCGAGATCGCGAAATGGCAGCGCGTCGCGAAACAGGCGGGGATCAGTCCGGAATGATTCGCGCGCGCCAATTCGTGCGCGGCCGGATTCGCGTGAAGATAATCAACGCCGTACTCGTCAGACGGATTTGCATTCCGCTGCTGGCGTTGCTCGTCAACTCGCCTGCGCATTCACAGCAATATCCGGCCAAGCCCGTGCGCATCATCGTGCCCGCCGCGCCCGGCGGCGGCACGGATCTCATCGGGCGCGTGCTCGGGCAAAAACTGGCGAAAGTCTTCGGGCAGCCTTTCGTCGTCGACAACAAAGGCGGGGCGGGCACGACGCTGGGTACCGAACTTGCAGCGAAGTCACCATCCGACGGGTATACGCTCGTGCTCGAGCACGTGAGCCTCGCATTCAATGCGAGCTACTACAAGCATTTGCCGTACGACGCGGTCAGGGACTTCGCGCCCATCATGCTCGTCGCGAATCAACCGTATTTTGTTGTCGTGCATCCGTCGCTGCCGGCGAAATCGATCAACGATTTGCTGGCGCTCGCGCGCACGCGGCCGGGGGCCATCGCTTATGCATCCGGGGGTGCGGGCAGCGGCCCATTCATGGGGGCGGAACTCATGAAGCACATGACCGGCATCGATTTATTGCACGTGCCGTATCGCGGCGCGGGTCTCGCGTTCACCGATGTAATCAGCGGGCAGGTGCCGGTTATGTTTGCCACAGTGTCGCTCGCGCTGCCGCATGTGAGGGCGGGCCGGGTGCGCGCGCTGGCAACCAGCGGTGCGCGGCGCAGCGCCTCGATGCCCGAACTGCCCACGATAGCCGAGAGCGGCGTGCGCGGATTCGATTTTTCCACTTGGTACGGACTGCTCGCGCCCGCCGGTACGCCGCGGCCGCTCATCAGCAGGCTCCATGATGAAACCGCGCGCATCCTCGACGAAGCGGAAACACGCGAGCGCTTCGCGGGCGACGGCATCGAGCCTCTGAAATCCTCGCCCGACGAATTCGCCGCGTTTCTGGCGCGCGACATCGCAAGGTGGGCCAAAGTGGTGAATGCAACGAGATTGCATGCAGATTAGCTGCGCAGCGGTTGAAAACAGATTGTTCAAGGAGCGGCAAATATGTCATTCCGCCGTTTAATTGCAGTGGTGTCGCTGTTTCTGTTTTCCATTTTCAGTCAGCAATCCTTCGCAGCGAACGACGCGCCGGCCGACCTGGTGCTGGTCCGGCAGGGAACGCTGCCTGTCATCCTGACTGCTCCGCACGGCGGGCGCCAGGCCGTGCCCGGTATCGAAGAGCGCAACATCGAGGGCAAGCCCGGCGGCAAGGGCGCGAAATACGTAAAGGGCGCCGACACCAACACCGACATCCTGGCGCTGCGCATCGCCGACGAGATCGAGCGGATCACCGGCAGGACGCCCTACATCGTGATGGCGAAGTTCGCGCGCAAGTACATCGATGCGAATCGCTCGCCTGAGATCGCCATGGACGATGCCAGGGCGCGGCCTTACTACGACACCTATCACAATGCCGTTCGCCAAATCATCGCGGAGATACGCGGCAAATATCCCGCGGGCCTGCTGATCGACGTACATGGCCAGCACTTTGTTCCTGATGTGGTAATGCGCGGCACGCATAACGGAAAATCTGTCACGCGCCTGCTGCAACGCGCCGGTTTTGACGCGGTGACCGGACCCAACGGCATTTTCGGACAGATCGAGGCCAACGGGTTCAAGGTCTTTCCCGGCAATGATCTGCCGCCGCGCGGAAAATATGAAGACGCGGGCCTGAACGGCGGATATACGGTGGCAACGTACGGCAGCGATACGGTCGACGGCATCGATGCAGTGCAAATGGAATTCGGCTCCAATTATCGCGCGAAGGCCGCGCTGGATAAATCCGGCAAAGATGCGGGTAAGGCAATCGCCGCATTCTACGAGGCCTATTTGAAAAAGAGCGAGAAGTAGCCGAGTCGTAATGCCGGGACTGTTGAGTGATGAATGTTAAATGTTGAATGTTAAATGGTATTCGCGGAGCCGGGTTTGTACCTCATTCAAAATTCAGCATTAAAAATTTATCATGCGCGAGCTGGCGCAGCTACTTGTGGGTCAGCGTCGCGGGCTCGGCATCTATCATCAGCGCATCATTGAAGCGGTTGAAAAATCCGCACAGCGCGATGCGCAGCGTGAGTTCGACAATCTGCGCTTCGCTGAAGTGCTCACGCAGGCGTTCGAAAATTTTGTCGCGGATGCGCTGCGGCGTGTTGGTGACCTGTATCGTGTATTCGACGACGAGCTTGTCCACCTCGTCGAATTCCGGATGGTTCTCGTAATCGAGCACGCGATCGACGCCTTCCGGCGTGAGACCTTCGATCGTAAGCAGCGGATTGTGATGCGCGACGCAGTAATGGCACTCGTTGATTTTAGACACCGCGACCACCGCGAGCTCGATGTAACGAAACGGCACGTTCTTCTGCGCGCGCAGCTCGAGCAGCATGCCCATTAAATGCTTGACCGACGCCGGCACGTGCGCGAACACGCCGACCTGGTTGCGGAACGGGCCGTAGCCGTGCGCGAATTTCTCGTAGACTTCGCGCGCGTCGGCGGGAACCTGCTCGGGTGGAACGTCGCTTACGCGTGCCATGGATTTATCCTTAAGAAATACCTCGAACCCGCCTGGAAAAACAGTATTTAGCCGCCGATGAACGCCGATAGACGCCGATGATTCTGCGCTTGTCGTAAGGGTGCGATCCTATCGGCGTTCATCGGCGTTCATCGGCGTTCATCGGCGTTTGATTGTGAGTTTAAGATTTTTGCCGCGTTAGCGCGGCGCGTCCAGCCATTCGGCGTAGACCTCATCGTTGTGCTCGCCGAGCCCGGGCGGATGGCGGTACACGTCGAATTCGTAGCCGGAGATTTTCATCGGGAACGCGACGGTTTTGGTTTTCTTGCCGTTTGGCAGCGTCATGTCGCGCACGAGGCGGTTGAATTGCACGTGCGGGTCGTTGAGGATTTCCGGATAGGTATTGATAGGCGCGCACGGTACGCCGCGGCGATCGAATTCGGCCAGCCAC
>JBDSSV010000551.1:0-3360 GCA_039928535.1 Burkholderiales bacterium | reverse complement strand
TTCGGCGAGCCATGCTTTTACCCTTTCGCCAAGGGCATGGAAGGTTTTCCGGAAATGACGCGCATGGTCAAGGAGCCGGAAGAGCGCGAAAATTTCGGCGCTGACTGGCATACCGACACGTCATACCTCAAGGAGCCGCCGCGCGCGACATTACTTTACGCCGTGGAAACTCCGCCACGGGGCGGCGATACTTTGTATGCGAACACGCGCGCAGCGTACGACGAACTATCCGAGGGCATGAAAGCGATGTTGCAAGGTATCGTTGGCGTGTTCAGCGGCGGGCTGAAACACAAGAAAGGCGGCGACCGCGCTGCCCATCACGCGCGTATCGCCCACATGACCGTACAAAAATCGGAAGAAGCCGATAAATACGAGGCCCGCCATCCGGTCGTGCGCACGCATCCCGAAACCGGCAAGAAAGCGCTCTACCTGAGTGCCCTGCATACGCTGCGGTTCGATGGCATGACCGAGCATGAAAGCCGCCCGATCATCCAGATGCTCAACGATCATTGCATTGAGCCGCAGTTCACGTGCCGCGTGAACTGGGAGGCGGGCCAACTGACGGTGTGGGACAACCGCTGCACGCTGCACAATGCGATTAATGATTATCACGGCTACCGACGCGAGATGCGCCGGCTGACGGTGGGGCCTGAAGTTCCGCGCTAATCGCGACCCCGGCATCCCCAATGCTATTCGGAGAGACCCAATTGTTGCCGCGCGCGCAAGCGAAGTAATAACACGGCGCTTGTAACGTTTTAGCCAAACTGTAGGCATCGGTCTTACAAAATTATAGGAGCAACACCAATAGACGCGACTCAAGCAGTCTGACACGCTCTTCGAGCATAAACGAGATTGCGTCTGGGCTCATTGATTCGCTTTGGCCGCTTTGATTCGCTTTCAATGTCTACACAGATTGCCGATTTCGCTGTTCCCAATTTCACGCCAAGTGTCTCATTCAACTTTGTCCGGAGGACATCATGTCCAAAACGCTCCTTTCCATCGCCGTCGGCGTTGCCATCTCCACGCTTTCCGCATATGCAGGTGCCGCTGCAGTTGTTACGACCGCCAACGGCGCGAACGCCGCAGCGATTCAGTCATCGGTAGACGCGTATCGTTTGAGCCTCGGCGCGCTCAACGCCAACGTCGCTGGATCGTTCGGTAGCGGCCGCCGCGAAATCAACTGGGACGGTGTCCCCGACGCGTTATCCGCGCCCAATACTCTGCCGGCAAACTTTTTCAATGTGAATTCGCCGCGTGGCGTTTTATTCGGCACGCCCGGCAGCGGCTTCGAGGTGAGCGCAAACGCAGCGTCGGGCACACCCGTCGAGTTTGGCAATATCAACGCCAGCTATGGCAGCATCTTTTCGACGTTTAGCGCGCAGCGGCTTTTTACTGCGATCGGCAGTAACGTGACCGACGTGACGTTTTTCGTTCCCGGCAGTAACACGCCGGCACTAACCAGCGGCTTTGGTGCCATTTTTTCGGACGTCGATCTCCCCGGGACGTCGATCCAGTATTTCGACGTTAACGGTACGTCACTCGGGACGTTTCTCGGGCCCGTATCGGGAGTGGCAAATGAAGGTCTTTCGTTCCTCGGCGCGCGGTTTACGGAAGGCAGCGTGATTTCGCGCGTCCGCATTACCAGCGGTAACGCCGCCCTGGGCGCCGGCATAAACGACGGTGGAGGCATCGATCTTGTGGTGCTTGATGATTTCATCTATGGCGAGCCGCTCGCCGCAATACCGGAGCCGGAAACCTATGCGCTGATGCTGGCAGGGCTGGGAATCATGGGTGCCGTTATGAGACGGCGCAGGCAACAACTTCCGAATTAAGTACCATTCGTTGCCGCACTCATTTTGAGTCAGGAGCGCGGGGCCCGTATCCAACTAACAACGGGTCTACCTTTATGGCACGCCCCCATCTAGGGAAGCGCTGATTAAGTTCGTTCGTGCTGATGTATAGAAGCACGAATACAGATTCCGCAGAGGGAAACCGTTCACCCTTCGATACCTCAGGGCGAACGGTTTGGGACTTAATCAGAACTTCCCTAGCAGTGATTTGGATGACGCACAATCGCTAACCAAGAATCCCCGCCGACGCCTTAAGCTCGCCTTTCTGCACTCGCAGCACGAGGTCCACCAGCTTCAAATTGTTCGGCGTCGATATGCCCACCTCCTTGCCTTTGGCGGCGATGTAGCCGTTCATGAATTCGATTTCGGTGCGGCGCCCCTTCTGCATGTCCTGCGCCATCGACGGGCGCTGGATTCCCGCGCGCGGGTTCGATGCGTTGCGCGAGATCATGATCGCCTCAACTTCGCTCATCGCCTGCGCATCGCCTTCGCTCGCTTTGGCCAATTGTTCAGGTTGCATGCCGCCGAGCCCGACGAGCTTGATGCCGAGCTTGGCCGCGACGCGCACGCCTTCGCCGCCCAACTTGATCGCGAAGCGTCGCGGCGCTTCGTTGGTGTCGCATTCGCCGCTGGTTAGACCCGTGGCCGCCGCAACGCCGTTGCGCATGCTGTTCTGAATCAGCTTCGACCAACGTTCTCCGAACAGATTGGTCGTCGGCTTGGTGCTGTCGATCAGCGAAAACATGGAGACCAATTCGTTCACGCGGTCGCTCACTGTGGCGTTCACTTCGCCCACGCGGAACACCGTGTGCTTGTCGCCGCCTTTGGCCGCCATGCGGCGTATCTTCCCTGCTGCATAGAGCTCGACCGAAATGATCGACGCGATGACGCCCAGCGTCTTGTCGGCGCCAACGATGCCGGCAATCGTGTCTTCATTGATGCAGTTCTGCAAAGACACCACGTATCCGTCAGGCGCCAGGAAGGGCTTGATCGCCTTGGTTACACGCTCGGTGTCGTATGACTTCACCGAAACAAACGCGATATCGACCGGCTTGCCGTTGCCCAATTCCTGAATCTTGTCGAGATGCAGCGTCTGGTCGGTCTTGACCGTGAATTTTTCCTCTGCGGTCACGCCGTCGAGATCCAGCCCGAGCGTGCGTATCGCATCGAGGTTTTCCTGCCACATGTCGACGAACGTAACGTCGAATCCCTGATGCGCGAGATTGCCGCCGATATAGCCGCCCAATGCGCCCGTGCCCACCATCACGATTCGTTTTTGCTTTTGCATTTCAGTTTCCTGGTTTAGTAGTTTGCTTCAATCCACGCGCGCGCCGGAGTCTTTGACCGGCTTGGCCCAGCGTGCGTAGTCCTCGCGCAGAGCCTTCGCAAGTTCATCCGGCGATGAAGCGATGACCTCCGCGCCGTCCGCCGCCATGTGCGCGGCAACCTCTGGTGTTTTCAGGCTGCGCACGAGCTGGGCGTTGAGCTTCGCTATGATTGCGTGCGGCGT
>JBDSSV010000550.1:0-3418 GCA_039928535.1 Burkholderiales bacterium | reverse complement strand
GCCACCAGCGCTTCGCGCGCACGGGCGCGCGCCTGCGGTTCGCTGACTTTCGCATGGGCGTGGATCGCCTCGGTCATCTGCCGATCGATCCGAAGCACCGGGTTCAGCGTCATCATCGGATCCTGGAAGATCATCGCGATGCGATCGCCGCGCAGTCCGCGCATTCCGGCGTTGTCGCGGTCGAGCAGGTTATGGCCTTCGAGCAGGATACGCCCGCCGACGATGCGCCCCGGCGGATCGACCAGGCCCATGATCGAGAAGCCGGTCACTGTCTTGCCCGAGCCCGATTCGCCGACCAGCCCCATCACTTTGCCGGCAGCGACGCCGAAGCTCACGTCATCGACGGCTTTGACGACGCCCGCCTTCGTGAAGAAGTGGGTCTTGAGGTTTTCGACGACGAGGACGGTCATGATCGGGAACCGCCGATGAACGCCGATGAACGCCGATGAAAATAAATTGAATAATAGTTCCGCGAGAGCCGGGCGCCCCAAACCCATCTGCGTTTATCTGCGTTTATCTGCGGTTCCATGATTTCTTCATTTCTGCAGGCGCGGATTGAGCACGTCGCGCAACTGGTCGCCGACGAGATTGATGCTCACGATCGTTATAAGCAGCGCGATGCCGGGATAAAGGCTGATCCAGTATTTGCCGGACATCAGGTGCGTGAAGCCGTTGGCGATCAGGAGGCCCAGCGACGGCGATGTGATCGGCATGCCGAGGCCGAGGAAGGAGAGTGTTGCTTCGAGCGCGATTGCATGCGCGACCTGCACGGTGGCGATGACGATGAGGGGAGGCAGCACATTGGGCAGCAGATGCTTGAACAGAATGCGCGACGTCGGCAGCGCGAGACAGGTCGCGGCCTCGATGTACTCCTTGTTGCGCTCGACCAGCGCGGCGCCGCGCACGGTGCGCGCGTAGTACGCCCATTGCACGGTGATGAGCGCGATCACTATCTTGTCGACCCCCTGGCCGAGCGAGGCCAGTAGCACGAGCGCGATCAGGATAGACGGAAACGAGAGCTGCAGATCCACCAGCCGCATGATTACTGCTTCGACCCAGCCGCCGAACCATGCCGCAATCAGGCCGACGACCAGGCCGATCGCCAACGCGCATACCGTCGCCAGCGTGCCTACGCCGAGGCTGATGCGCAGGCCGTAGAAGATGGCGGACAGCATGTCGCGCCCTTGATCGTCGCTGCCGAGCCAGAACGTCATGCCGTCAAGCGCCTTGCTGCCCGGCGGCAATTTGGAATCCATGATATCGAGCGTCGCCAGGTCGTACGGGTTCTGCGGCGATACCAGGGGCGCGCCGATGGCGACGATCAGTATCACTATCAGTGTCGCGAGCCCGATCAGCGCGAGGCGGCTTTCCGCGAAATCCGCGGCAACGCGCTTGAGCGGCGATTCGACGCCGCCGCCACTCATGCGCGCGCCTCCGCGAGGCGCACGCGCGGGTCGAGCAGCGAGTACATGAGATCAACCGCCAGGTTGATGATCACGAACATGCATACGATGATCAGCACGTAAGCAACGATCACCGGGCGGTCGAGCACGTTGATCGAGTCGATCAGGAGCTTGCCCATGCCCGGCCAAGCGAAAATGGTTTCGGTGACGATGGCGAATGCGATCAACGAGCCGAACTCGAGGCCGATCACAGTCACGATCGGAATCAGGATGTTCTTCAATACGTGCACGCCGACGATGCGCCGCATGCGCAGGCCTTTGGCACGCGCGAACTTCACATAGTCCTGCAGCATCGCTTCGCGCGTGCCGGCGCGCGTGAGCCGGATCAGCAGCGAAAGCTTGAACAGCGCGAGGTTCAGGGCCGGCATCATTAGATGCACGATGCCGTCCCAGTTCAGGAAACTCACCTGGACGCCGAAGAGCGCCGTGGTGTGGCCGCGCCCGGTCGACGGCAGCCAGCCCAGATACACCGAGAACACCATGATCATCATGAGGCCGACCCAGAACGTCGGCAGGCTGAAGCCGAAGATCGAGCCCGCCATGATGGTTTTGCTGTACCAGGCGTCCGGTTTCATGCCCGCGACCAAGCCGAGGGGGATGCCGAGCACAATCGCCATCAGCATCGCGCACAGCGCGAGCTCGACCGTAGCCGGCATGCGCTCGAAAATAAGCTGCACGGCCGGCACGTTTTGCGAGAAAGAGCGGCCGAGATCGCCGGCAAGCGCGTGGCGCAGGAATTCCCAGTACTGGACCCACATCGGCCTGTCGAGGCCCAGCGCCGCCGTTGCGCGTGCGATCTCGGCCTGGTCGGCCTGCGGGTTGATCAGGATGTCGATCGGATTGCCGATTGCGAACACGCCGACGAATATCAATACCGACATGACCAGCAGCGCAATTACGCTCTGCAGCATCCGGCGTATTATGAAGACGAGCATGGTCGATTGTGGGTAAACGCAGGCGCGCCCATGCGCAACCATGATTCACCGGCTTCCTCCAGCGCAATACTAGCGGCTTTTGCGTTTATTATCACCCTGCAAATACGCGCTGGTTGCGCGCAAGCACCAAGCAGTTATGCGGTATCCAACCGGCATAAGATGCGCCGGCGGCGGTTCAGGGTGCGGTGCGCACTTCGTGCGCGTACGTGCGCTCGTCGGTGCGCGGAGTGTAGACCAGCCCCTTGCGCGCCGCCCACGTATTGACCTGGTAGTGCAGCGGGATGAGTCCCGTGTCGTTGATCACGAGCTCGGTCGCCTGCTGTAGAAGTTTTTCGCGTTTTGCATTGTCGACGGTGGCCAGTGCCTGTTCGAGCAGCGCATCCATTTGCGGGTTGGAATAGCGGCCCCAGTTCCAGGTCCCCATGCCTTTGGCCGGGCTGTAGGTCGCGATCAGCGAGCGCAGCGGATACGTCGCTTCCCCAGTCGATGTGCCCCAGCCGAGCAGCGCCGCGGTGAATTCCACCTTGTTGGCGCGCGACACGTAAACGGAGAAAGGCAGCGTTTCGACTTTCGTCGCAACGCCGACGCGCGTCAGCATCTGCGCCACCGCCTGCACGATCTGCTCGTCGTTGACATAGCGGTTGTTCGGGCCGTGCAGCGTAATGCCGAAACCGTCCGAGTAGCCGGCTTCAGCCAGCAGTTTCCGGGCGCCTTCGGGATCGAATGCCTCGGGCTTGAGATTGGGGCTTACGCCGAAGAACCCATCGGGTACCAGCTGGCCGGCGGGGATGGCAAGCCCGTCCATGACGCGCTCGACGATCGCGTTGCGGTTGATCGCTTTCGAGAACGCCTTGCGCACGCGCGCGTCTTTGAATGGATTCTTGTCCAGCGGTTTGCCGGACTTGTCGGTCATAAACGGTGATTTGTCGCGGTTGGAATCCAGATGCAGGTGGATGATCCGGTTCGAGATGGTGGTGAAGATCGTGATGTCCTTGTTGGTCTTCAGCTTGGCGTAGTCGG
>JBDSSV010000549.1:0-2625 GCA_039928535.1 Burkholderiales bacterium | reverse complement strand
GCGCGACGGTTACACCGTGACCGAAATATTCAAAGGCGCGGTGGATCTCAGGCTCGAAAAAAGCGGGCGCGTGTCCATCGTCAGCTGCAAGCGCTGGAAAGCCGCGCAGACTGGCATCGGACCGCTGCGCGAATTGCACGAAGCGAAAGATGCGCAGGAAGCGTCGGATTGCATATATGTTGCTGCCGGCGACTTCACCGCGAATGCGCGCAGCTACGCAAAAGAGAAATCGGTCCGCCTGCTGCACGATACGCCGCTCGCCCAACTCGTGGCACGCGTCGAACGCGGCCAGCGCGGATGGTTCAAGTTCCGCTAAACCGCCTCATGCCAGCGCCGCCGGACTGCGGCACCGCTCCGGCTAGAGCGCGAACGCGCCGGCGAAAGCGCGGAAATCGGGAATTTCTTCGAGCTTCATCAGTCCGTCGTACAGCTTTTGCGTGACCGGCTTGCCCCACACCGGCTCGCCGAGCTCGAAGAACTTGCCGGTCAGTTCGGCGTGCGAGTGCGGCTTCGTCGGCTCGCCTTTGGTGATGGTGCAATGCCCTTCGTGCACGGCGCCGTTTTTCATCACGATACGCACGGTGACCGGCTGCTCCGCCGGGTACCGCGCAGTGTAAGCTTTGTCTTCCTGCAGATCGACGCGCCGGGTTAACGCCTGCACGGTCGCATTGGCGACGGCATCGTCATTGAAGCTCTTGAGTCCCGAGCGGCCGTGGTAGAGCACGCTCGCCAGCGCAAACGGCACCGAGAAGCGCGAGCCGAAACTGCTGACGATGTTTTTCTCGGCCAGTATTGAGCAGAGGAAATAGGCACGCACCTCGATGCGCTCAACCTGCGCGGTGTCTAGCCGGCACCCGGGGACTTTCGCCAGCAGGTCTTCGAGCGCGTCGAGCGCGGAGTGCGCGTAGCGGCCGATAGGATGCAGCTTGAAATAGCTTTGCGCGATCAGCCATTCGCTGCCGAGACCCGCAACGACCTTCGCCGGGTCGAAACCATCGCCCAGCACCTTGCCGAACACCGTCGCCGGGCTGTCGATTTCGCCGGTGAAGCCGCATTCGACGAGCCGCGCTGCGGTGAGGCCCATGTATCCCGAATGTCCGGTGAAGATATTGCGCACGGTCGCGCCATCCAGCAGCGTCTGGCGACTCGTCGCCATGCCCATCGTCGACGCGCAATTGATCAGCTCCAGCATTTGCGCGGCGTTGAAGCTCTTCAGTTTGCCCGCCGCGATCGCCGCGCCCATCACGCCATAGGTGCCATGCGGATGTATCGCGAGCTTCATCTGCGCCGCACGATTGACGCGCGACGACAGTTCATAACCGAGCGCCACGGCGAGCAACAGATCGGCGCCCGTCACCTGCGATTCCTGCGCGAGCGCAACCGCCGCCGGCACCACCCGGATGCCGGGATGACCTTTTGCGAACAGATTGCCTTCATCGAGTTCGAGCCACGTGCCGGCCGTGCCATTGAGCAGGGCGGCATCGAAAGCCGTCGCGCGTTTACCCGCGCCTATTACCCAGGCGTTGCCGGGCGCTGCTTGCGCAAGGTGCTTCGCCACCAGCGCTTTCATCTCGCGTTGCTGCATGCCTGCCGCGACGACAGGTATGCAGTCGGCGATGATCCAGCGCGCACGATCGCGCGCGGTCGCACTCAAGGTTTCAAGCTTGGCGTCGCTCGCAAACGCGGCGAGCGTGGTCAGATATTTGGGGGGGGTGCGATTTGACATTTAGAGTGCCTAACCTAACGAAACACGTGTGCGTTGCAGCCAGAAATTGGTGAGGGCAAGGCGCCCGGTGAAAGCAATAGTCGTACTATTGTCAAGACGAGCAACGCGGCCATTGCCGCACTCTTAATCTACCTTTGCGCCGGAATCTTTGACGACTTTCGCCCATTTCTGGATTTCGCTGCGTATCAACGCCGCAAACTGCTCGGGCGTGCCGCCGACGGGATCGGCGCCCTGGCTCTGCAAGCGCTCGCGCACGTCCGGCATCCCGAGTATGCGCACGATTTCGGTATTGAGCCGCACCACGATCTCCCTGGGCGTGCCGGCCGGCGCGAGCACGCCGTTCCACGCCACCGAGTCGAAACCCTTGAGTCCCGCTTCGTCGAGCGTCGGCACCTCGCGCAGCACGACGATGCGCTTGAGACTGGTCACCGCCAGCGGCCGCATCTTGCCTGCCTGCACGTGCGGCAAGAGCGGCGGCACGTTGTCGAACATGATGGTGATCTGCCCGCCGAGCAGATCGGCAATGGCCGGCGCGCCACCTTTGTATGGGACATGCTGCAGCTTGATGCCGGTATAAGTGTTGAACAATTCGCCGGTCATATGCGGCGGCGTGCCATTGCCTGCGGTGCCGTAATTGAGCTGACCGGGCTTCGCTTTCGCCAGCGCAATGAGTTCCTTGACCGACCTCACCGGCAGCGATGGATGGACGACGAGCAGATTCGTATAGTTGACCGCCTGGATGACGGGCGCGAAATCCCTGACGAGATCGTAGTTGAGCTTGCTGTAAAGGCTCGCGCTGATGGCCTGCGAGGTCGTGCTCATAAATATCGTGTAGCCGTCGGGCGTCGACTTCGCGGCCGCCTCTGCCCCGATATTGCCGCCCGCGCCCGGCCGGTTCT
>JBDSSV010000548.1:0-5313 GCA_039928535.1 Burkholderiales bacterium | reverse complement strand
TTTCCAGAAACCGGCGCTTCGCAAACCCAAGTCCAAGCCCAAGTTCCAAGAGATGCGGACGTCGGTTGTCAGATCAAGTCTCGATCACTACACAAAAATCCGTTTCTGAAGAGTCTTGATTTTGACTTTCCCGCTGGTCCTCTGTACCCCTCAAGGGTCTCAAGGGGGTATTGAAAAGAATGGCAACGCTTTTTTAGGTTTCCTACTTTCCTACAACTTCATGTAGCAGCGTATTTTTCTTGAGCAGCGCTTCATCGATGGTGACGCCCAGCCCATGACCGCGCGGCACGTCGACATGCCCGTCCTTGATTTTGAAATCGCTGTCGGGACATAGCGGGTCTTTGGCGGTCGAGTTCAGGCCGAAGGTGAACTCGGCCGCGCCCATCGTCCGCGCGGCCGGCGTGCTCGCGTAGAAGTGCGCGCTGGCGGCGGCATCGAGCTGTGATTGCACCGCGAGCCCTCCGCAGTTGACACGAATGTTGGCCGCTTCGCCGATCGCCGCGATTTTTTTCGCGTTGGTGAGGCCGCCCATCTTGTAGAGCTTGATGCAGTAAGCGTCGCAAGCCTGCGCCTGCGCCAGCGCGTACGCGTCCTGCACCGTGAACACGCCTTCGTCCGCCATCACCGGCACGCCGTTGGACGCACGGCGAATTTCGGCCATGCCGGCGAGATCGCGGCGCTCGATCGGCTGCTCGATATAGCCGAGTCCCATCGGCTTGATTGCGTGGATCGCCGACAGCGCGTCGGCCAGCGTCCAGCCCGTGTTCGGGTCGATGCCTATCATCACGTCGTCGCCGACCGCCTTCCGGACCGCGGCGAAGTTCTCGACGTCCTTGCGCCAGCCGCGACGGTCCGCCATCTTCAGGCACAGCACCTTGATGCCGAATTCGTCGACCGCGCGCTCGGCCTCCGCGATGATGACGCCGACGTCGTCCGCCATGCTGACCGACCATTCGAGCGGTATGCGCGGCTGGCAGCAACCGCCCAGCAAATTGTAGAGCGGCGTCTTCAGCGCCTTGCCGGCGGCATCGTGCAAGGCGATGTCGAGCACTGAGCGCGCAGCGGGATTGCCGGCGAGCCGGTTGTCAAACATCGCGTTGATGGTCTCGAAATCGAAAATCGACTTGCCGATAAGCGCGGGGCCGTAGATTTCCTTGATCGCGGAAAACACGCTGGGCGCGGTGTCGGCGACAAAGTGGCCGGGGCTGATCGGCCGCACCTGTGCGATGCCGGTGACGCCGTCCGCATGTATCTTCACAAGAACGTGCTTGCCGAGCAGACTGTCGGCAGGGCCGGTGTCGTAGGCGCCGCTCGAAAAAATGCGCTGCAGGCGCTGCGACAGCGCGGTGATGAAAATTTCGATGCGGTCGATCATGGTTGCTCCTCACAATACTTTTTATTCCTTCCCCCGCTTGCGGGGGATGGTCAGGATGGGGGGATTTTAGTTGCCCCCACCCCGGCCCTCCCCCGCGCTTTGCGCAAGGGAGGGAGTTACATTATTCGGGTTTGATGCCGGCTTTTAGCACTACTTTTTCCCAGCGCGGAATTTCCTCCCGGATGAATTTGCCGAACTGCGCGGGCGTGTCGCCGACCGGCTCGAAGCCCTGCGCCAGCATTTTTTCCCTGACCTCGGGCACGCGCATGATCTTGCCGATTTCCGCCGCCAGAATATCGACGTCCTTTTTCGGCGTGCCCGCGGGCAGCAGCAATCCATACCATGACGCCGCGTAGTAGCCGGGCAGCCCCGCTTCAGCGATAGTCGGCACGTTCGGCAGCACCGCGCTGCGCTGGGAAATCGACACGCCGAGCGCGCGGACTTTGCCGGCGTTAATCTGCGCCAGTACGCCCGGAATGGAGGCAAACAGCAACTGCACTTCGCCGCTGACGAGCCCGATGACCGACGGCGCTGCGCCCTTGTACGGCACGTGGGTCATCTCGATGCCGGCCATCGATGAAAACAATTCCATCGCGAGATGCGTGACGTTGCCGACGCCGCCAGACCCGTAGATCAGCGTCCTGGGTTTGGCCTTGGCGAGCGCGACCAGACCCTTGACGTCGGTCACCGGCAGGCTGGGATTCACGAGCAGCACCGACGGGCCAAGCGCGATGTTGCTGAGCGGCGCGAAATCCTTCCTGACGTCAAATGGCAGCCTGGCGGACAGGCTGGGTATCGCGATGGTCGAGTTCGCCATCAGAATGGTGTAGCCGTCGGCGCTGGACTTGGCGACGATGTCGGCGCCGATATTGCCGGCGGCGCCAGGCCGGTTGTCGACGATGAAAGAGACGCCGAGCGCGTCGGTGAGTTTCTGCGCAATTACGCGCGCGGCGATGTCGGTGCCGCCGCCGGCCTGGAAGCCGACCACGATGCGTACGGGACGCGCGGGAAATTTCTGGGCGTCGGCGGCCATCGACGGCAGGGCAACCGCGGCGGCTAAGGCCGCGAGGATTTCACCAATATGCATGGCTAACCTGACTTTCGGTTCGAAGGGGAGGCAACGCGAAATTTGCAGGGCAGAGACTAGCAGAGCGCGCGCCAGTTTCCAAATGAGGGTGCGCCTGAGTTGCGCCGGCGGCGGCCCTGTCCTGCTGATGCGTGCGGCGCTATATACTAGGCGTCTCGCCAGGCAGTTCGTGTCAGGAAGAAATATCATGAATGACGTCTCTCTCGCGCGGCGCGGCCCGCAGCGCATGCCATACGAAGTCGTGCCCACGCCGGCGGCGCTTGGCGCCGAAATCCGCGGCATCGACATCACGAAGGTGGACGAGCAGACGTTCCAGAGCCTGCACGATGCATGGCTCGCCAATGTGATGTTGATTTTCCGCGGCCAGTCGGTGAGCGCCGAAGACCTCGTGCAGCTCGTGCGCCGTTTCGGCAAGCCGGTGTCGTCCTCCGGCCTTCACGAGCGCGACATGAAAGAGCGCGCCACGAGCCAGGTGCTGAAGCTGCCGCCCGAAGTGACGATGGTGTCCAATATCAAGGAGAACGGCAAATCCGTCGGCATCCTCGGCGACGGTGAAATCGTGTGGCACTCAGATTTTTCGTTCAAGGAAGCGCCGACCGCAGCGCGCATGCTGATCGCGAAAGAGATCCCGCCGCAGGAACTGGGCGGCAGCACATTTTTCCTGAATTGCTATGCGGCCTACGACGCGTTGTCCGCGGAGCAGAAAAAACGCTACTCCGGCAAGACTATCAAGCAGGGCAACACGGTGGACACGGCGATGAAGCTGCGTCCCGGCGCTACACTCGACGTCGATATCCGCACTGCGCCCGGCCCCAGCCACCCGATCATTTCCACGCATCCCGAAACCGGCGCCAATTCATTGTTCCTCGGCCGCCGCCACAGCGCGTACGTGAACGGCCTGTCGCTCGAGGAATCCGAAGCGATGCTCGACGAATTGTGGGCGCATTGCACGCAGGCGCGTTTTGTCTACGAGCACAAGTGGGCGGTCGGCGACGTCGTCATCTGGGACAACCGCTGCACCGTGCACCGCCGCGACGCTTTCAATTCCGACGCGCGGCGCGTGCTCTACGCCGCGCAGGTGGAAGGCCATAAACCCTACGAAGCGCCCGATGCGCTCGCGCACCCGCCGCATCCGCGGTCGAACCTGAACGATTAACCGGAAAGGCCGCATCCGCATGAGCACGCACGACAAGAACGCTGCGCACGACACCCACCACCATCACGGCAACCGCGTCGAAGACCGCCGTCTTATCACCGGCGCCGGTAAATATGCGTCCGACTGGAACGCGGCAGGGCAGCTCTACGGATATTTCGTGCGCTCCGACCGCGCGCATGCCGAAATTCTCGCGCTGAATACAACGCCGGCGCTCAAGCATCCCGGCGTGAAATATGTTTTCACCGGCGCTGACGCGGTGAGCGCAGGCTACACCAAGCCGCCGCATTCGCTGATGATCCCCGGACGCAACGGCACCAAGGCACTCGCGCCCGACCGGCCGGTGCTGGCCCACGGCAAGGTACGGTTTGTCGGTGAGGCGCTCGCGCTGGTGGTGGCGGAGAGTGCCGCCGCAGCGCAGGAAGCGGCCGAACTGGTCGAAGTCGAATATCGCGATCTGCCGAGCGTGACGCAGCCTGAAGACGCGTTGAAACCGGGCGCACCGCAGCTGCACACCGATGTCCCCGGCAATCTGACGCTTGAAGCGGATTGCGGCAACGAGCAGGAAGTCGCCGCGGCGTTTGCGCAGGCCGCGCACGTAACGAAGCTCAAGGTCGAATCGACGCGCGTCGCGCCAAGCCCGATGGAGCCGCGTGCTTGCCTCGTTGCCTATGACGCAGCGAGCAGTGTCTATCACTTCAACGTCGTCATGCAGGGTGTGACTACCTTGCGCAAGCAAGTCTCGCAGTACACCAACGTGCCGGAAGAAAAATTGATTTTCGAGGCGCACGATGTCGGCGGCGGCTTCGGCCAGCGCACGGTCGCCTATCCCGAGTATTGCGCGCTGATGATGGCCGCCAAGGCCAGCGGCAAGCCGGTCAAATGGGTCTCGACGCGCGTCGAAGGGTTCCTCACCGACACGCACGGGCGCGCCAATATCGTCAGCGGCGAACTGGCCATCGACAAGGCCGGGAAATTCCTCGCGATGCGGCTCGACTGGATCAATGACATGGGCGCGTACCTCTCGCCCGGATCGGTGGGCCATATCCGTAACACCACCGCCTGCATGACGGGCGTGTACCGCATTCCGGCGTTGTATGCGACGTTTCGAGCACCACTGACCAATTGCACGCCGGTCGGCTCGTACCGCGGCGCCGGGCGTCCCGACATCGCTTACGTCGTCGAGCGCCTCGTCAACCAGGCGGCGGACGAATTGAAAATGGATGCGGCCGAGCTGCGGCGGCTCAATTTCATTCCGCCGGAAGCATTTCCGTACAAGACGCCGACCGGTTCGGTCTACGAAATTGCGGACCTGCCGGGCCTGCTGAAGAAAGCGTTGAAGCTCGGTGACTGGAACGGCTTCCCTCAGCGCCGCGCGGAATCGGCGAAAGTCGGAAAACTACGCGGCATCGGCATCTCGACCGTGATCGAGAACACCGGTGCGGGCAATGCGCCGAAAGACGAAGTCGAAATCAGGCTCGACAAGAGCGGCTTTGTTGAAGTGCATACGGTGTCCAAAGCGCAGGGGCACGGTCACGAAACTACGTTTGCGGCGGTAGTCGCGGATGCATTGGGAATAGCGCAAGAGCGCGTCAAGCTGGTGCAATGCGAGCCGGGTAGCATGCTGCAAGGCAATCACACCGGCGGTTCGCGCAGTGCAGTAGGCGCGGGCAGCGTATGTTATCTCGCCGCGCAAAA
>JBDSSV010000547.1:0-4150 GCA_039928535.1 Burkholderiales bacterium | reverse complement strand
TGCCTGGCGCGGGCGGCACGCAACGCCTGTCGCGCATGATCGGCCTCGGCCGTGCGCTCGACATGCTGCTGTCGGCGGAACGCATCGATGCGGCCGAAGCACTGCGCGTCGGGCTCATCACGCGCCTCGTCGCGCGCAGCGAACTCGCGGCGCAAACCCAAAAACTCGCCGAGCACATTGCCGCGCACGCGCCACTCGCCGTCGTGTTCGCAAAGGAAGCAATGCGCAAGGGCACGGCAGCCGACTTCGCGAACGGCATGAAATACGAAGCGGATCTGTTGGCGCTGCTGCTCGACACCGAAGACCGCAAGGAAGCAGGACGCGCATTCCGCGAAAAACGCAAACCGGAGTTCAAAGGCAAATGAACAAATCCGTCTTTTACACGTACGTCGCAATTATCGCGGCAGGCTTAGCGACAACGGCGATGGCCCAGAGCTATCCGACCAAGCCCATCCGCCTGATCGTTCCCTTCTCCGCCGGCGGCCCCGCCGATTTGCTCGGCCGCCTGATCGGGGAGAAGCTGCAGCGCAGCCTCGGCCAAACGATAGTCGTCATCAACAAGGACGGCGCGGGCACCATACTCGGCGTCGACATGGCCGCCAAGGCCAGCCCCGATGGCTACACGCTGCTGCTCGGCAACGTGGCGATGGTCATCAACTCGAGCACCGGCAAACGCCTGCCCTATGACATGCAGCGCGATCTGCAGCCAGTGTCGATAGCGTTCACGCAGCCGCTGATTCTCGTCATCAATCCTGCGCTGCCAATCGCGAATCTCAAGGAGTTCATCGCGTATGCGAAAGCGAATCCCGGCAAACTCAAGTACGGTTCGTCGGGCATAGGCACGTCCATCCACCTGACTTCGGAACTCTTCCGTAACGCGGTCGGCATCGAGCTCACGCATATCCCCTACAAGGGCGCCGCGCCCGCGCTGACCGATCTGCTCGGCGGCCAGATCGATCTCATGTTCCCGGGCATCACACCGGTGGTCGCGCACGTCAAGAGCGGACGACTGCGAGCGCTCGGGCTGACCAGCCGCAAGCGTTCGACCGCACTGCCCGACGTGCCGACCATGGACGAACTTGGGGTCGCGAATTTCGAATCGATCGGCTGGTACGGCGTGCTGGTGCCCGCTGGCACGCCGAAGAATATCGTGACGCGCCTGAATCGCGAGCTGGTCGCCGCGCTGAATCAACCCGATCTCAAGGAGCGCCTCGCGAGCCAGGGCGGCGATGCGGTGTCATCGACACCCGAGCAATTCGCCGCGTTCATCGCCGTCGAGCTCAGAAAATGGACGGGCGTGATGCGCAGCGCAAATATCCAGATCGATTAAACCTATTAAAAAAAGTCGTTCGTGCTGATGTATAGAAGCACGGCGGAAGATAGCGTATTAGCTCGATACTTACGTTCACCCCGTTTCGATACCTCACGACAGGCTTCGACACCTCAGGGTGACCAGCGCTGCACCCGACCTAAAAACGCACTACAATTCGTAGCCTTTTTTTCAACTACCGCACGCAGGAGCCCGACCCGATGTCCGCCCACGAATCCAGCAACGACAACCGTTACACCCGCGGCATCGCCGAATTCGTTTCAAAGCTGCGCTATGAAGACATCCCCGCCAACGTACTGACGCGTATCAAGCTGCTGATGCTCGACTCGCTCGGCTGCGCGCTGTACGGCGCGGACCTCCAGTGGACGCGCATCCTGCAGAAGTGTCTGGGCGAGCTCGATACGACCAAAGCCTGTGCGGTATGGGGCACGCAGCAAAAGCTGTCAGCGCCGCACGCGGCGCTCGTCAACGGCACGCAGGTGCAAGGCTTCGAGCTCGACGATGTGCATCGTCAAGGCGTGCTGCACGTCGGCGCGGTGGTGCTGCCCGCGCTGATTTCGATCGCTGAGATGCGCGCCGGCATGAGCGGCAAGGAGTTTCTCGCGTCCGCCGTCGCCGGTTACGAAATCGGGCCACGCGTCGGCATCTGCATGGGCCCCGAGCACATCGCGCAGGGCTGGCATTCGGGTGCGACGCTCGGCGTGTTTTCCGCCGCCGCCGGCGCCGCACGCGGACTCAAGCTGGACGTGGACAAGACCGTGCACGCGCTGGGCGTTGCCGGTACGCAGGCCGCGGGGCTGATGGCCGCGCAATACGGCGCGATGGTCAAGCGCATGCACGCGGGCCGTGCGTCGCAAAGCGGCTTGTACGGCGCGCTGTTCGCGGAAGCTGGCTTTACCGGCATCGTCAACGTGCTGGAGAGCGAATATGGCGGCTTCTGCACGACGTTTTCGCGTTCGACCGACCGCTTCAAGCTGGAAGAACTCACCAAGGACTTCGGCACAGTGTGGCAGACGATGGGCGTCGCGCTCAAGTTCTACTCATGCGTCGGCAGCAATCATACGACGCTCGACGCGATCCGTCTCATGCAGCAGGAGCGCCCGTTCGGCGCCGACGACGTAAAGAGCATCGTCGTGCACGGCTCGCAGGTCACGATGGACCACGTCGGCTGGAAATACGTCCCGCAGGGCCTCACCTCCGCGCAACTCAACTTGCCGTACTGCGTCGCCACCTGGCTGTTGGACGGCGATTGCTTCGTCAACCAGTTCACCGAAGACAAGGTCGCCGATCCGCTGCGCATGAAGCACGCCGAGAAAGTTTCGGTGAAACACGACGACGCGATCACCGCCAAGGGCTCGAAGTTCCGCCATATGGTGCGCGTCGAACTGACGCTTAACGATGGCAAGAAAATGGAGCGCACGGTCGAAGCCGGCCGCGGCAACGAGAACAACTTCGCGTCCGAAACCGAAGTCTGCGAAAAATTCGAGAAGCTGGCGGCGGCAGCATTGCCGCGCCCGCAAATCGAGCAGCTGCGCGATGCGATGCTGAAACTCGAAACGCTGCAAGACGCGTCGCAGATCGCAAAATTGCTCGCCAAAACCTGAGGTGCAAATGATCCGGCTGTCTATTGCATTACTGCTCGCGGCAGGCGCCGTGGCCGCGGTTGCCCAGGAGTATCCGGGCAAGCCGATACGATTGATTGTGCCTCTGGCACCGGCCGGCGGCATGGACACCATTGCGCGCGGCGTCGCGCAGAAACTCACCGAAAGCCTCGGCCAGTCGGTAGTGGTCGACAATCGCAGCGGCGGCGGCGGCGTGATCGGCGTGGAAACGGTCGCCCACGCAGCGCCGGACGGTCACACTTTGCTCATGATGAGCGCGACCGCCCTGATTTATCCGCTGATGTACAAAGCGAACTACGACATCGCGCGCGATCTTGTGCCAATATGCCAGGTGACAACCCAGCCCTATGTGCTTGTGGTCAATCCCGCCGTGCCGGCCAAATCCGTCGCGGAATTCATCGCCTATGCGAAAGCCAATCCGGGCAAGCTCAACTTTGCGTCGTCCGGCAATGGCAGCCTGATCCATCTGGCAACCGAGCTGTTCAAATCCATGACCGGCACGCAGATGACGCACGTGCCGTACCGCGGTATCGGTGCAGCCTACCCGGACCTGCTGGGCGGCCAGATCCAGTTCATTTTCGCGAGCAGCATTTCAGCGATCCCGCAGATCAACGCGCAAAGGCTGCGCGCGCTCGCGGTCACCGGCACGCGGCGCGCCAAAGCGCTGCCCGAACTACCGACCATCATCGAAGCGGGCGTGCCGGGCTACGTCGTGAACCAGTGGTACGGACTGCTGGCGCCGGCCGGCACGCCGCGCACCATCGTCGAGCGCCTCAACCGCGACACCAACAAGGCGCTGCAAGCCCCGGATGTGATCACGCGCTTTACCAACGACGGCGCCGAAGCCGCAGGCGGCACACCTGCCCAATTCGCCGCGCATATTAAAACTGAACGCGACAAGTGGGCGAAAGTCATCAAGCAGGCCGGCATACGCGGCGAGTAATTTCCTTTCTTCGCGTATAGCGATCATTATTCGCGCGCGGGCGTTACCGGGAGATCAGATGAGAGAAGATGCACGCGAGGCCGCCGGCCGCGTCGACGAACAACGCCTGTGGCAGCGCCATGCCGAAATGGCGCAGATCGGCGCGATACCGAGCAATGGCGTCAACCGCGCCGCGCTGTCGAAGGAAGACATCGCCGCACGCAAGCTGCTGTTGTCGTGGGCGGCGCAGTGCAAATTGACAGTCAGCGTCGACGG
>JBDSSV010000546.1:0-4178 GCA_039928535.1 Burkholderiales bacterium | reverse complement strand
CGAATCGAATATCTGATAACCGGTAACCGCGCACCACGCTGCGATGGCGAACACGGACACGCCGGCGAGTGCATAAATACCGCGGCGGACCTGATGCTGACGAAAGCCGAGCGTGACGTTGGCGGGGGCGAGGTTGTTATCGGGCGCGCGCAGTCCCAGCAACTGCAGATAAAGCACATCGCTCGACGATGCCATCGCCGCTTCGCTCATGCCCAGGTTGCTGACTATTTCCTTGTGACCCAGGCGCCGGCAGTCGATATTCGGATTGTCGCGTGCGATGGCTTGTTCGAGCCCGGTCATCGAGTCGTCGCGGTCTACTATGAGCACCGACATAAGCTCATCGAGCGTCATTACACGCAGAGCGTGCAGATACAGCCGGGTATTGGAAATTTCTTCCGCGTAGTTTTTGATGGCCTCGTTCGCGCTGCCATCGATGCGCGCCAGCCGGCTGATGCGCAGCTGCTGCTCGCGGAAGAAGCTCAGACGCAGGCCCGCGCCGTGGATGGAAACCACCAGCAGGTTGGTCTGCTTGAGGCTGAGCTTTTCAATCAGCCGCGCGCTGACGGTCGGCAACAGATAAATGCCGGCCACCGCCAATTCGCACTCTGTTACCGCCTGCAGCCAGGGCGTGATCAACTCCGGATTTGTCAACGCGCAAAACAAATACCGGTCATCACGCCGTTTGCCCGCGTCGCGCCCCTGAATGCGCGCGCTGCTGTACGGAGTATTGCGATAGTGCTGTTTCAGCTTGCGCGCGATCATTTCGCTGCGGTCGCTGCCGAAGCTGTGCGGCAGGGACTCAAACCGATAGTCTTCCTCGACCGCGTCGACCATCATATGCACCGGCAGCCGCGGCCCCTGAGCAAGATGCTCCTTGAAAGCTGCGACCCCGACTTCGCTGTTTTCGAATACGGTGCAGATGCCAACGCGGCCGCCGAGCCAGCGCGTTGCGCTGACCTGGATTGCCGACACAGAAATCAGCAGTTTATCCGCCATGGCGAGGTCGTTTATCCTTTTGCGATTAGGTATTTAACTAGAATTTTATCTTGCCCAGAATATCATAAACAGGCCCCAGCACCGACCACATGATGAACACCATCAAGCCGCCCAGAACGACCGTCAGCACCGGGCCGATCATGGCCATGCCTTTGTCCACTGACTCTTTGACGTCCCGGTTGTAAAAATACGTGACGTTAAGCAGCGCAACGTCGAGGGCGCCCGTGGCTTCGCCGACCCGCAGCATGCGTATGACCAACGGCGGAAAGATGCCGAGATTCTGAAACGTCTCCGTCAGGCTGTCGCCCGCATTGATTTGCGCGCCCGCCCGCATCAGGCCATCGGCGATAACCCGGTTGCCGACAATCTCCTCGGACGTCTTGATCGCTTCGAGTATTGTGATGCCGGATTGGTACATCAACGCAAAAAAATTGGTGAATCGCGACATGATGATTTTTTGCATGATGGTGCCGATCACCGGGATGTGCAGCTTGGTGTAGTCCCACAGATAGTGCGCTTTGGGACTCTGCTTCACCACCATAACAAGCGCGGTGACGACCACGATGGGAATGCCGAAAACGAACGGCCAGTAGTCGATCACGGTATTCGACATGAAAATCAGCGCGCGAGTCTGAATCGGCAGCGCGATGCCCATCGATTTCAGCAGTTGCGTGACCTGCGGAACCAGGAAGATAAGCATGAACAGCATGACGGCAACCACTACCACCAGCACGAATGCCGGGTACATGAGGAGTCGTTTGGTCTGCGACGCGAGCTCGTCCTGCCATTTGAGCGTGGCGCCCAGGTTCGCGAAAACTTCCGTGAGTTGCCCTGCCTGCTCGCCGGCGCGGATCAGGCTGACGAACACATTATCGAATACGTAATTGTGCTGAGACATCGCCTGCGACAGGACGCGGCCGCCTTCCATGTCTTCGATCAGGGTTGCGAGAATTTCGCGAAAGCGCGGATTCTCGATCGAGTCGCGCAGATCGCGTATGCCTTCGAGCAGCGGAATTCCCGAGCGCGTGATCTGCTCCATGTCGAAACAGAACGTGATGAGGTCGCGCCGCGTGATTTTGCCGCCGGCGCCAAAACCGCTGGCGCTTTTCTCGATTTCGCGGAACGTGATCAGATCCAGACCCATGCGGCGCAACCGCAATTCGAGATCGACCTCGTTGACTGCGTCAAGCGCCCCGCGCGCGGGACTGCCGGTTTTGTCGACGGCCTTGTATTGGAATGAGGACACGGTCAGCCGGCGTCAGTGTGTTTGCATTGCCCGTGAGGTGGGAAGCCCCGGGAGCAGCGGTACGTTTGCCGCGCGTTTGTCTGCACTTGACGGCCGGCGCTAGTTGAAGCGGCCGGTCAAATCGACCGAACGCGAAATTTCCGCGATACTGGAGGTTCCGTTCAGCACCAGCGCCACGCCTTCTTCCGCGAGCGGGCGGAAATTTTTCGCCAGCGCCGCAGCGCGCAGTTCCTTCGCGGTCGCGCGCCGCGCCACCAACTCGTCGAGGTCGCCGTCCATGACCAGCAGTTCCATGACGGAACTGCGCCCCTTGTAGCCTTTGTTGGCGCACTTTACGCAGCCGGTCGGGCGATAAATGTGGGCGGTGTCAGCCGCAGCGGCGCCCAGGATCTTGCGCTCTTCCAGTGTCGGCACGTAGGCCTCTTTGCAATGCGCGCACAAAACGCGTACGAGCCTCTGGGCGATCACGCCGATAATATTGCCGGCCATGATGTCGGGCTGGATCCCGATATCGAGCAAACGCGGGAAAGCGCCGAGGGCCGAATTGGAATGCAGCGTGGAAAATACCTGGTGGCCGGTCATGGCGGCGCGAAAAGCCATTTCGGCCGTGTCGCGGTCGCGTATCTCGCCCACCAGAATAATGTCCGGGTCTTGGCGCATCATCGAGCGGATGCCGTTGGCGAAGTCCATCTTGACCGCTTCATTGACCGACGTCTGGCGCATCAGCGTGAGCGGATACTCGACCGGATCTTCCAGCGTCATGATATTGACGCTCTCGTCATTGACCTGCGACAGCAGCGAATAGAGCGTGGTCGTTTTGCCGCTGCCGGTGGGGCCGGTTACGACCAGAATACCTTCCGGACGTGCCAGCATCAGGCTCAGCCGCGTGAGCGTCTGTGTCGGCAGGTTCATCTTGTCGAGGCTGATGATGGATTTTTCACGGTCCAATATGCGCAGCACGATATTTTCACCGTGTATCGTCGGGTGCGTCGACACGCGAAAATCGATCGGCCGGCCGTTCAGCGTCAGCGACAGACGGCCGTCCTGCGGCGCGCGCGTCTCGGCGATGTTCATTTCACTGATCACCTTGATGCGAACCGTGATGCCGGGCATGTACGTCTTGTGCAGGCTGCGCACGGTTTCGAGCACACCGTCGATACGGTAACGTATGCGCAGGAATGCATACTCGGGTTCGAAGTGAATGTCGGAAGCGCCGCGCTTGACGGCATCGACCAGCAGCGCGTTGACCAGGCGCACCATCGGCTGCGTGTACTCGTCGCCGCCCGCGCCGAGGCTCTGGTAGTCGATCTCGCCGGTCTCGATTTCCTGGAGGATGCCGTCGACCGACAGCTCATGTCCGTAAAACTGGTCGATGTAATCTTCGAGCTGCGCTTCGCCGGCCAGCTGGGTCTTGATCTCGACATTCGGTCCGAGTGTCGCGCGCAACTGGTCCAGCGCGACGACGTTGAAGATTTCAGTCGTCGCCACGCTGAGCTGGCGTTCTTCAGCGTCGTACGCGATGGGCAGCACGCGATGGCGGCGCGCGAAGTCCTGCGGCACGAGTTTTAACGCTTCGGGGTCGGCCACGACCTGCGCGAGGTCGATCGATTCCTGACCGACCGTGCGCGCCATGATGTCGCGGATCGCGGCTTCGGTGACGAAGCCCAGGCGCACCAGCTGGCGGCCGAGCGGAACGTTGTTTTGCTTCTGCTCGGCGAGCGCGATGCCGAGCTGATCCGGGGTGACGAGCCCCTGCTGGACGAGCAATTCGCCTAACCGCAGTTTTTTGCGCTGTTCAGCCATCGGGAATTGGTTCGCTACTGACAGTGAGTGGCACGGTATTGCACTTTATTCCGCCTGCCGCTGCATCGTAGAGGATACCGGCGCCTCTATTGCGCGCCTGTTTCTAATTTGCTGACACGTTCCTGCGCGGCGG
>JBDSSV010000545.1:0-20243 GCA_039928535.1 Burkholderiales bacterium | reverse complement strand
AAGTCTTTTGACGTGGTGATTATAGGTGGCGGACCCGGCGGTTATATCGCGGCCATTCGCGCCTCCCAGTTGGGACTCAAGACCGCGTGCATCGACGACGCGAGCACCCCCGATGGCAAACCCGCGCTCGGCGGGACCTGTACCAACGTCGGCTGCATACCGTCCAAGGCGCTGCTGCAGTCGTCGGAAAATTACGAGCATGCCGGCCATCAATTCGCGGAGCACGGCATCCAGGTCAAAGGCCTGAGCGTCGATGTGGCGCAGATGCTCGCGCGCAAGGACAAGGTCGTCAAGCAGAACAACGACGGCATCGTGTTTCTGTTCAAGAAGAACAAAGTCGAGTTTCTTCACGGGCGCGGCAGTTTCATCAAAGCGGGCACCGACGGCACAGAGATCAAGGTCGCCGGCAAGACCGCCGAGACGCTGGTCGCGAAGCACGTAATCATAGCCACCGGCTCGAATCCGCGCGCGCTTCCCGGCGCCGATTTCGACGAGAAGACCATACTCTCGAATACCGGTGCGCTCGCCATCACTGAGGTGCCGAAACGCCTTGGCGTAATCGGCGCCGGCGTCATCGGTTTGGAAATGGGCAGCGTGTGGCGTCGGTTGGGTTCCGAAGTCACGATCCTAGAGGCGCTGCCGGTATTCCTCGGCGCGGTCGACGAGCAGATCGCGAAAGAAGCGGCCAAGGTATTCGCCAGGCAGGCGCTCGCCATCCATACCGGCGTAAAAATCACCAAGGTCACCAGCAAGAAAACCGTTACAGTCGACTATACCGACAGCGCGGGCGCCGCGCAGAGCGCGATCTTCGACAAGTTAATCGTATCCATCGGCAGAGTGCCGAATACTAACGGGCTCAATGCGGCGGCGATAGGCGTCAAGCTCGATGAGCGAGGCTTCGTGACGGTCGATGATAACTGCCGCACCAATGTGGCGAACGTGTGGGCGATCGGCGACGTCGTGCGCGGGCCCATGCTGGCCCACAAGGCCGAGGAGGAAGGCGTGGCAGTCGCCGAGCGCATTGCCGGCCGCCACGGCCATGTCGATTTCAACACCGTGCCGTGGGTGATCTATACATCGCCGGAGATTGCGTGGGTCGGCAAAACCGAGCAGCAGTTGAAAACCGACGGCGTCGAATACCGCGCGGGCACGTTTCCGTTTATGGCGAACGGTCGCGCGCGCGCATTGGGGGATACCACTGGTATGGTCAAGATGCTCGCGGACGCCAAAACCGATCGCATACTGGGCGTGCATATCATCGGCCCCATGGCCTCCGAACTGATAGCCGAAGCCGTGGTCGCGATGGAATTCGGCGCGTCGTCGGAAGATATCGCGTTGATCTGTCACGCGCATCCGTCGTTGTCGGAGGCGATGAAGGAAGCGGCGCTCGCGGTCGATAAACGCACGTTGAATCTCTGACGCGTTCCGTGAACGAGGACGCGCGCCCAGGCACCCGTTACGGTCACTACGCACTGCCCGAGGACAGTTCCGACATCCTGGGCTGGGTTCGGCAGCACGGCCAGGCCCACGGTTTCGAACTCGATGGCTCCCAGTACGCCGCATTGCAGGTGCTGCAGGGCGTCTACGAAGACTTGATCGCGCTCGAACGGCTCGAAGCATCGCTGATTCGGCTGCTCGCGCGCAAGCAGACCGTGCGGGGCGCCTACCTGTGGGGTGGCGTCGGGCGCGGCAAGAGCTTCCTGATGGACAGCTTTTTCAATTGCGCGCCGGTCGCGCGCAAGAAGCGCATCCACTTCCACCGCTTCATGCAGGAAATCCACCGTGCGCTGAATCTTCATCAGGGCAAGGAAGATCCGTTATCGATCATCGCGCGCGAAATCGCGAAAGACACGCGCCTGCTGTGCCTCGATGAATTTCACGTGACCGATATTACCGATGCGATGCTCATGCGCCGCCTGCTCGAAGGCCTGTTCGAGCATGGCGTAGTGCTCGTCACGACATCCAACCAACAACCCGACCAGCTGTATAAAGACGGTTTGCAGCGCACGCAATTCCTGCCGGCGATCGAGCTCATCAAGCGCCATCTGCACGTCGTCAATGTCGACGGCGGTACCGATTATCGCCTGCGCGAGCTCGAGCGCGCGGGTGTTTACCATACCGGCGCCGATGCGGAAGCGCGGCTCGAGCAGGCGTTCATCAACATCGCGCGCCATGATTCCACTGAAAGTTCCGATCTCGAGATCGAAGGGCGTCTCGTTCATGCGCGACGGCTGGCACGCGGTGTGGCGTGGTTTGATTTTCGCGAATTGTGCGACGGCCCGCGGGGCAAGGCCGACTACATCGAGCTCGCGCGGCGCTTCCATACCGTGCTCGTGTCGGGCATCCCCGAATTCAAGATCGACGAAACTGACGTCGTGCGGCGCTTTACCTGGCTGATCGACGAATTCTACGATCGTCGCGTCAAACTCATCGTGTCGGCGGCTGCGCCACCGGGCGAGCTCTATGCATGGGCGGAAGGCGGCGACCAGTTCGAGCGCACTATCAGCCGCCTCATAGAAATGCAGACGCACGACTACCTGAGCCAGCCGCACCTGCCGTAAAACCGCCGGAATACCGGTCGCCGAGGAGACCCGCATGATTAAATTCAACGCATATCGCATCTACGAAAATAACGGCGCCGGACTGGGGCGCGTCGTCGAAATGGAGCTCGACGAGCTCGATGCCGGCGAAGTCGTGATCAAAGTTGCCTACTCGAGCGTGAATTTCAAGGATGCGCTGGCGGGCACCGGCGCCGGCAAGATCGTGCGGCGCTATCCCTGCGTCGGCGGCATCGACAGCAGCGGCACCGTGGTTTCGTCGGGCGACAATCGCTTCAAGCCGGGCGACGAAGTTATCTGCACCAGCTATGATTTCGCAATGTCGCACGATGGCGGATATGCGGGTTATGCGCGCGTGCCTGCGGCGTGGGTCGTGCCGTTGCCCGCCGGCATGACTTTGTTTGATGCAATGGGCATCGGCACCGCGGGCTACACGTCAGCGCTGGCCGTGCATCTGCTCGAGCATAACGGGATGGCGCCGGACCAGGGCAAAGTCGTCGTTAATGGAGCGACCGGCGGCTGCGCCAGCATTGCCATCGACATGCTGGCCGGACGCGGCTACCAAGTGACGGCGGTGACCGGCAAGAGCTCGGAACATGCCTACCTGAAGGAAATAGGCGCCGTCGAAATCGCAGGCCGCGATAGGTTGAAGCTCGGCAGCCGGCCACTCGAAAAAGGTGTCTGGGCGGCGGCGTTCGATTCCGTCGGCGGCGATCAGTTGTCGGCGCTGACGCGCAGCATGCAGCAGCACGGCCTGATTGCCAGTTTCGGCAACGCCGGCGGCATCGAACTGACGACGACGGTGCTCCCGTTCATCCTGCGCGGCGTGCGCCTGATCGGCGTCGATTCGGGCTATACGCCCATGGATATACGGCGCCGCGTGTGGGAGCGGCTGGCCACGGATCTCAAGCCGCGGCACTTGAAAAACATCACGCGCACGATAACGCTGGACCAGTTGCCTGAAACTTTTGCGGCAATGCTGAAGCAGGAAACGAAGGGCCGGACGGTAGTCAAGATAGAATAAGCCGTGCACACGCAAGCACGAGCGGTTCGACGTTCAACGCGCGGAGCAGCAACGGTGTCATAGCAGGAGGGGAACATGGCCACGTACAAGGAGTTCCATCGGCGCTCTATCGACGCGCCCGATGAGTTCTGGCGCGAGCAGGCGCAACTCGTCGACTGGCACAAACCGTTCAGCCAGGTTCTCGATTACAGCCGGCCGCCGTTCGCAAAGTGGTTCGTCGGCGGCGAAACGAACCTGTGCCACAACGCGGTCGACCGCCATCTCGCGGACCGCGCCGACCAGAATGCGCTGATTTTCATCTCGACCGAGACCGGCCAGAACAAGATTTATACGTTTCGCGAGCTGCACGCCGAGGTCAACCGCTGCGCGGCGGTGCTACGCGAACTGGGTCTTGCCAAAGGCGACCGCATTCTGATTTACATGCCGATGATTCCGGAGGCGGTGTTCGCGATGCTCGCCTGCGCGCGGCTGGGCGCCATCCATTCGGTCGTGTTCGGCGGCTTTGCGTCACACAGCCTTGCGGCGCGCATAGACGACGCAAAACCGAAACTTATGTTCACCGCCGACGCCGGCATGCGCGGCGGCAAAGCGATACTGTACAAGGGCCTCGTCGACGAGGCGATCCGGCTGTCACAGTACCCGCCACGGCATGTTGTGATCGTCGACCGCGGCATCGATGTGAGTTGCAAGCGCGTGGCCGGACGCGATGTCGACTATGCGGAGCTGCGCGCGCGGCATATGACGGCCCAGGTAGCAGTGACGTGGCTGGAATCGAGCGAGCCGTCGTACATTCTTTATACCTCGGGCACGACCGGCAAGCCCAAGGGGGTGCAGCGCGATACGGGCGGTTACGCCGTAGCGCTCGCCGCGAGCATGCAGCATATCTATTGCGGCAAGCCCGGCGAAGCGATGTTCACGACTTCGGACATTGGCTGGGTGGTCGGCCATTCGTACATTGTTTACGGCCCGCTGATCCACGGCATGGCGAGCGTGATGTACGAAGGCCTGCCGATACGTCCCGATCCGGGGATCTGGTGGCAGATCGTCGCCGAACACAAAGTAACGGTGATGTTTTCGTCGCCGACCGCGATCCGCGTGCTGAAGAAGCAGGACCCCGCATATCTGACCAAGTACGACACCAGTACGCTGCGTCATCTGTTTCTCGCGGGCGAGCCACTCGACGAGCCGACCGCGCGCTGGATTTCCGAAGCCCTCAACGTGCCGGTCATCGACCATTACTGGCAGACCGAGACCGGCTGGGCGCTGCTGTCATGTATGCCGGGCGTGGAAGCCACGCCTACCAAGTACGGCAGCCCGAGCTTTCCCGCCTACGGCTATCACGTGAAGCTTTTGCACGAAGGCACCGGGCAGGAAACCGGTGCGAATGAAAAGGGCGTGGTGACGGTGGTGCCGCCGCTGCCGCCCGGCTGCATGACAACCGTGTGGGGCCAGGACGAGCGGTTCGTGCAGACGTATTTCACGAGCTTCAAGGATCAGCTTATCTACACCACGTTCGACTGGGGCATACGCGACGTCGACGGCTATTACTTCATACTCGGCCGCACTGACGACGTGATCAACGTGGCTGGGCATCGACTGGGCACGCGCGAAATCGAAGAAGCCGTGAGCGGACACCCGAACATCGCCGAAGTGGCGGTCGTTGGAGTGCATGACGAGCTCAAGGGACAAGTCCCGGTCGCATTCGCGGTCGTCAAAGACGTAAGCAGGATTGCCGACGCTGCGGCTCGTCGCACAATGGAACAGGAAGTGATGGCGGCCGTCGACAGGGCGCTCGGTCCGGTCGGTCGGCCATCGCGCGTGCATTTCGTGACGTTGCTGCCGAAAACGCGTTCGGGCAAGGTGCTTCGCCGCAGCATACAGGCGATAGTCGAAGGGCGCGATCCGGGCGATCTGACCACGCTTGACGACCCGGCCGGTATCGAGCAGATACGCGCCGCCGCGGCAAATAAATAAAGGCCCGAATTGGCGCGTCGCTCCGTCCGGGCAACTTTAAACGCTGGCGCCTGTCTCAATTGGTCACCTGACGGCGACTTGTTTGTGGATAATCCACGCAAATCCGCTAAAATTTCCGGAACGACAGGAGTGAAGAATATGGAACACCAACACGACGAGGCATTCTTGATGGGGCAGATCGCCAGTATGATCGCGGTCATGTCTGCGCTGGTGCAGGCTTTGCCGGCAACAACGCGCAAGCGGCTATTGCAGCAGTTGCGGCCGCAGTTCGAGTCTCTGATCGCAGGAATGCACACGACCGGCATCACCGACGTGCAAACCGAGAGAAAAGGCGCGGAATGGGTGCGTGACTTTTTCTTTAGGCAAATCGAAAAAGCAGACCAGAGTCCCAAAACCCGCAAAGCCCTGCCTGCCGCGCCGGATAGCGTAGATATCCTGCTCTAGCCTTGCGTTAGTGCGGATTGTTGGCGGAGCGAGTCAATCACGCAAATGCCGCCGCTGAATGCAGTACCGAACCAGGTACCTATGCGATGCTGCTGGCCGGGCTGGGTTTAGCCGGGCTTGCGTCCCGCCGCAAAAGACACAAAGCAGTGGCCTGATCCAGATCGGAAACATTCAGTCAGAAACTTACGCTGGGCGACCCGGTATCGATGCGCCGAATATGAAATGCAAAACCCCGCCGAAGCGGGGTCTGTTTCCTTGTTGATGAACCAGATTAAGTGGCTTGCTGCTTCCGGCGACGTGCTGCGAATCCGAGCAGTCCAAGCCCGGCCAGCAGCATGGCGTAGGTCTCAGGTTCAGGAACCGCCGCCGGCCCGCCGATCACAGAGCCGGGAAGCGACAAGCGCCATACGGAGTCGTCTTGGAACACGAACAGGGAACCATTATTCAGGTCGGGCGAAGCAAAGTCGCCGCGCGTGCCGCCGGAGGCGATGATTGTTTCGATCGCGGTATTCACGTCAAGCAGGCCGACGCTGCCGTCATTGTTGTTGACGATAATGGAGCCATTAAAAGCGCCGCCGACGATCACGGCGGTGCCGTCGGGCCCGCCGGGCAAACCGGTCGCGGCGAAGGTCTCCAAGCCGTTTAGAATATTGTAACCGCGAACTGCGGCCCCGCCGAAGATTGCGACGTAGGCTGTGGTTCCGTCGGGAGACACCGACACGCCGTCGCCCAAGCTCGGCGTGTTGACAATGAAGGTGTTGCTTCCAGTTATGGGATTGAGGTTGACCAAGCCGATATTGGTCGTCGCAATCAGGTTGCCGGAAACCGGATTGCCGGCCAAGCCTTGCGTGGGCGTCGCATTCGGATTGGTCGCTATAGGCGTCAACGTCAAATTGTTCGATATCTGAACGAAACCTAGGTTGCTGCTACGAGACGCGGCATACGCCTGACCGCCAGCATTGGCGAGGTCGATCACGTTGGAGAACGAGGTACTGGCTAGCGCGTTCGCCAGTGTTTGGTTGTTGACGTCGTTGAATTTGTAGATTTGACCCCCGGCAAAGCCGCCTACCGCGATCGTGCCATCGGGCAGGTTAGCCGAACCTAAGAACGTATAGCTCGAACCGCCACTTAGGAAGTTGTCAAGAGTAAAACCGGCGGAGGTGCCGGCGGCGGTCAATGTCAGGGCAGCGTGTGCAGGGGCAAACGGAATGCAAATCGCCAAGGTGGCCGCAGCTAACAAACACTTCTGTTTCGCCCGCATGGTTTTCTCCTCAAGGGGTTAAATATCCGCCCGATGATTGTATTATACTTTGCGCCCTGGTGAAAATAGTCCAAATGTACTAACGCGAGGCGTCTTTGGTGTTTCTTTCGCGTTTGCCGTGGTGAAAGACGCAGTAGGTGAATGGCATGTATCGGAACACTTAGCGGCCTGGTCAGTTATCGGTAAATTCTACTGAATTTCAAGCAGACGGCGATGCTACGGAACTCATCGAACTCTGACTGCCGGGCCAACTGAACATTCATTGGATGTTCAGTTGTCGAAACAGCGCCCATCCACGCGTGCGCTCAACCAATAAAAAAGTACACGGATTCGGTCGCTTTTTTATTGGCGGAGAGAGTGGGATTCGAACCCACGGTACGTATTGCTACGTACACACGCTTTCCAGGCGTGCGACTTAAACCACTCATCCATCTCTCCGGGGATGGGCATTTTAGCAGGGTCGGATACGATTGACTTGTGGGATGGGTTCGGTGGAGACAGAGGGATTGTGCGCGACTCGCATTGCCTCTGCGATCCGCGCATCCTGCGCCTGAAGGCGTAGGACCGTCCGCGCAAATGCGGCGCCGACGTCCAACTGAACATTCACAGGATGTTCAGTTGTCGAACCCACGGTACGTATTGCTACGTACACACGCTTTCCAGGCGTGCGACTTGAACCGCTCATCCATCTCTCCGGGCTGCGTATTTTAGCAGACGCCGGAAAACGTTGACCCGCAAGACGCAGTTTGGCGGAGAGAGTGGAATTCCTGCTACGTCGGCGGCGATGAGTTATGGCGGGCGGCGCGTATACTTTCGTCAACATAGCGAAAGTCGCTCGATGCGCATACTTATTACTGAAGACGATCCCTCGCTCGCGGAGGCGCTGCAGTTTTCTCTCAAGCAGGCGGGCCATGCGGTGGATTGGGTGAACAACGGCGCAGCGGCGGAAGAAGCCCTGCACAAAGATACGTTCGGGCTGCTGATACTCGACCTCGGGTTGCCGAAGCTCGATGGGTTTGAGGTGCTGCGCCGCCTGCGCCGGCACAATACCGCGATGCCGGTGCTCATACTGTCCGGCCGCGAGAAGCCGGAAGAAAAAGTGAACGGCCTCGATCTCGGCGCCGACGACTATCTCGTCAAGCCGTTCAGCCTGAGCGAATTGCAGGCGCGCGTGCGCGCGCTGCTGCGGCGCGGGCGGGTCAGCGCGGCACCGCAGATCACGTACGGCGAATTGAGCTTCGATACCGTGCAGAGGGTGGCCAGCGCGAATGGCAAGGCGCTTGGGCTGTCCGCGCATGAGACCGGCCTGCTCGAAGTATTGCTCGCGCGTTTCGGGCGCCTGGTCAGCAAAGAGGAGCTGGTCGAGCAGCTCTACAGTTCCGGCCACGAGGTCAGCCTCAATGCCATCGAGGTTTTCGTGCATCGCCTGCGCAAGAAACTCGACGGCACCGGCGTCAGCGTGCGCACGCAATATGGCCGCGGCTACGTTCTAGATTATCTGACGTAACGCTCTACGCATTGCCCGGTTCGTCGCACCGTAACAACTCGCGCACCCTGGCGACGAGATCGCGCGTCGCGAATGGCTTCGTCATATAGACGTCGGCGCCTTCGGCATGGCCGCGCTCCCTCTCTGCTGCGCGGCCGCGCGCCGTCAGAATTAATATTTTGAGTGAGCGTTGCGACGGGTCTGCGCGCAGCCGGCGGCACACTTCAAAGCCGTCGATTACCGGCAGCATCACGTCAAGCACCACGAGGTGCGGACGGAATGTCGCTGCCTGCTGCAGCGCTTCGCCGCCGTTATGCGCTGTGGCGACTTCGTGGCCTTCGCTCTTCAGCAGAAAGTCGAGCGACGTCACGATATTTAGTTCGTCGTCGACAATCAGAATTCTGCGCGTCATGTGCCGAACTTGCGCGCTGCGGCAGTTTCATTCCCGGCGCGGCTGCCGAGAGGCAGCACGAACGAAAACGTCGCGCCGCGCCCGGGCGTGCTCTCGACCCATAGCCGGCCACCGAAGTGCTGGACGATCTGCCGGCAGATCGGCAGACCAAGTCCGGTGCCGTGCGGTTTTTGCGTCAGCGTGTCGCCGACCTGGCGAAATTTTTCGAAGATGACATGCTGATCGTCCGCGCTGATGCCGGCGCCGTTGTCCGCGACATCGACACGCAGCCCGTCGGGCGTCAGCGCGCCGGTAACGATTACCTGGCCGCCGTTGTTGTGACAATACTTGGCGGCATTCGACAATAGATTGAGCATGACCTGCATCAGACGGTCGCGGTCGGCGCTTATCCGCGGCAGTGCGTCGGGCAGGCGCAATTCCAGCGTGATTCCGTTGTCCGAGAACAATTGACTGGTCGACGACAACGCGTCCTCGATGACTTCGCGCACGTCGATGTCCGCCGTCCGCCACTCGGCATTGCCGGATTCGATTTTCGCGAGATCGAGCACCTGGTTGATCAGGCGCGTCAGGCGTTCGGATTCGCGCGTGATGATGCCGAGGAATTTCTCGCGCTGCGTCAGTTCCAGCGCCGGATTGTCCTGGAGAATTTCCGAGAAAGCGCGTATCGACGTGAGCGGCGTGCGTAATTCGTGCGTCACGGTCGACACGAAATCGTCCTTCAGGCGGTCTAGTTCCTGCAGCCGCTGGTTGGCCGAGCGTAGCTCCTCTGTGGCGATTTCGAGTTCGCGCGATTTTTGTTCGAGCTCGCGGCTGTGTGCGAGCGCCTGCGATGTCTCGTCGAGTATGTTCATTACCTTGTCGATGCCCAACGGCTCCTCCTGCACGATCGACGCGACCACCACGCGCGCCGAGCCGGCGCCGATCGCACCGGCGAGCAGCGTTTCGGCGAAATGGATCAGGTCGGCATCGGGCTTGAGTTCGCGCGCCGACCTGGTGCCGCGCTTTTGTGCGTACGCGGCGAACGCGACGCGCGCGCGGCGCTGGCCGAGAAAGCGTCCGACCAGCGTCATCAGTTCGTTGACCGAGGCATCGCCGCGCAATGACTCGGCGCGTTGCGGCCGCGGTGCGCTGTGCGCATCGACGAACAGCGCGGCCTGCACTTGTTCGGCAAAGCTCGGCGTGGTGACGAGCGAAACGGCGATAAAGGCGCCAATATTGCAGAACATGCTCCAGAACAGGCAATGGGTAATATCGTCGAGACCCCCCAAGCCGAACAATTCGAGCGGTTTAAGCAGAGTCATGCCGAACAGGCCGTGCTCGACGAATTCAATCGGCAGCCAGCCTGACTTGGCGAACGACGGCAGCAACAGCGTGTAGGTCCAGACCGCGAAGCCGGTCAACAACCCGCAGATCGCGCCGCGGCGCGTGGCGCCTTTCCAGAACATGCCGCCGAGTATCGCCGGCGCGAACTGCGCCACGGCGGCGAACGAGATGAGCCCGATCGATACCAGCGCATAAGCTTCGCCCGCCAGGCGGAAATACGCATAGCCCAGCATGATGACGCCGATGATCGCGCCGCGCCGGATGCCGACGATCAACGTCGACAGGTCCGCTCGCTCATGCAGATGCAGGACGTTCAGGCGCAGCAGCACGGGCATGACCAGGTTGTTGCATACCATGGTGGAGAGCGCGATGGTTTCGACTATCACCATGCCGGTGGCGGCCGACAGCCCGCCGATGAACACGATGAGGGTGAGCAGCGACTGCTGCTGGGCTATCGGCAGGTTCAGTACGAATGTATCCGCATCGACGTTGCCCGCGGGAAAATGCATGAGGCCGGCAAACGTGATCGGCAGCACGAAGATATTGATCGCCAGCAAATACAGCGGAAACAGCCACACCGCTTTCTTGAGGTGGCGCTCGTCGACGTTCTCGACCACGGCGATCTGAAACTGGCGCGGCAGGAACAGGATGGCCAGCATGGACAGGAACGTGAGCGAAGCCCACGACGCGTAGTCGACCGAAGTACCGCCGAAGTCGAGCAGTTTCACCAGTTGCGGATATTCGATCGCGCTCGAAAAAATATCCGCGAACCCGTCGTACAGCACGTAGGTCACGTACACGCCGACCGCAATGAACGCGAACAGCTTGACGACCGACTCAAACGCAATCGCGGCCACCAGCCCCTCGTGCCGCTCGGACGCATCGAGATGGCGGGTGCCGAAGAGGATCGTGAATATCGCCAGCAGCAGCGCGATGTAAAATGTGTTGTCCGCGAGCAGCGGTATCATCGCCTCGTTGTCGGGGGTCGCGATCGCCGGATACTTGAGGATGATCGAGAAGCTGTTGGAAACCGCTTTCAATTGCAGCGAGATGTACGGCACGATGCCGATGACCGCGATGACCGTGACCAATCCCCCGAGCAACTGGCTCTTGCCGTAGCGCGATGCGACGAAGTCGGCAATTGAGGTGATGCGGTTGGCCTTGCTGATGCGCACCATTTTCAGCAGCACGTACCCCCACAGCATCGCGGTCAGCGTCGGGCCCAGATAAATCGGCAGGAAGCCGATGCCGCTGGTTGCGGCGCGGCCGACGCTGCCGTAAAAAGTCCACGACGTGCAATACACCGCGAGCGACAGCGCGTAAATATACGGATTGGCGATGATGCTGCGGCCGGCATCGGCGCGCTTGTCGCCGTAATAGGCGATCGCGAACAGCAGGCCTACGTAGATAAACGAAGCCAGTACAATGACGGAGCCGGTTAGCATGCGTGGTGGGCCGCGCGGGCGCGCGGCTGGTTCAATCCGGCTGGCGCTCGACGACTGCCGCGGTCAATGCGATCAGCAAACCCCAGGCCGCGAACGCATAGATATAGAGCAGCGGTACGCCAAGCAAACGGACATTGATGTTGAAGAGATAGAGCAGCGGATAGTTGAGCAGCAGGCAACCGAGCAGAAAAACCGCGATCAACCGTTGTCCGTGTATGCCGGGCCGTTTCATGTCTGTGACTGCCAGCGCGCGTGCGACGGTGATCGCAGGTTGCCTGCTCTAAGCGATCGGTTCTTTCAACTGCTGCAGGATCGCGGGATTTTCCAGTGTCGATACGTCCTGCGTGATTTCTTCGCCCTTGGCAATCGAGCGCAGCAGCCGCCGCATGATTTTCCCGGAACGGGTTTTCGGCAGGTTGTCGCCGAAGCGGATATCTTTGGGTTTGGCGATCGGGCCGATTTCCTTGCCGACCCAGTCCTGCAGTTGCTTGACGATTTTTCGGGCGTCATCACCGGTCGGCCGTGCTTGCTTGAGTACCACGAACGCGGCGACCGCTTCGCCGGTCAGGTCGTCCGGACGGCCGACGACTGCGGCTTCGGCGACGAGTGGGTTGGCGACCAGCGCGGATTCGATTTCCATCGTACCCAGACGGTGGCCGGAGACGTTCAGCACGTCGTCGATGCGCCCCATGATCCAGAAATAGCCGTCGAGATCGCGGTTGGCGCCGTCGCCGGCAAGGTAATACTTGCCGTTGAAATCCGCCGGGTAATACGATTTTTTGAAGCGCTCCGGGTCGCCCCAGATCGTGCGTATCATCGACGGCCACGGCCGCTTGATCACGAGAAAACCGCCTTTGCCTTTCTCGACGTCATGACCGGCCTCGTCGACGATGGCGGCCATGATGCCCGGCAGGGGCAGGGTGCACGAGCCGGGTTTGGTCGCCACCACGCCGGGCAGCGGCGTAATCATGTGGCCGCCGGTTTCCGTCTGCCACCAGGTATCGACGATGGGGCAGCGTTTCTGGCCGACCGTTTCGTAGTACCACATCCACGCCTCGGGATTGATTGGCTCGCCCACCGTGCCCAAAATGCGCAGCGACGACAGATCGAACTTTTTCGGCAGGTCGGCGCCGAGCTTGATCAGCGAGCGGATCGCGGTCGGCGCGGTGTAGAACACGCTGACCTTGTGGTCCTGAATCATGCGCCAGAAACGGCCGGAGTCCGGATAAGTCGGCACGCCTTCGAAAATGATTTCGGTGGCGCCCGCCGCGAGCGGTCCGTAGCACACATAGCTGTGACCGGTGACCCAGCCGACGTCGGCGGTACACCAGAAAACGTCGCTCGCCTTGTAGTCGAACGTCCATTTCATAGTCAGCACCGCCTGCAGCAAATAGCCGCCGGTCGAATGCTGCACGCCCTTGGGTTTGCCAGTGGAGCCTGAGGTATACAGAATGAACAGCGGATGATCAGCTTCTACCCATTCGGGTTCGCATGTGTCCGACTGGTCTTTCATGAGCTCGTGCAGCCATACGTCGAGCGGTGCATTCCACTGCACCTTGCCGCCGGTGCGCTTATATACGACCACACTCTTGATCGACTCGCAGCCGCCGAGCGACAGCGCTTCGTCGACCGCAGCCTTCAGCGCGATCGGCTTGCCGCCGCGCATCTGCTCGTCCGCCGTCAGCACCGCGACCGCACCGGCATCGATGATGCGTTCCTGCACGCTTTTCGCGGAGAAGCCGCCAAATACCACTGAATGTATCGCGCCTATGCGCGCACAGGCCTGCATCGCCACGACCGCTTCGACCGACATCGGCATGTAGATCAGGACGCGGTCGCCTTTCTTGATTTTCAGGTTTTTCAGTCCATTAGCCATCATGCAGACGCGGCGGTGGAGTTCCTTATAGCTGACGTCGGTAACTTTGCCGTCGTCGGCTTCGAAGATGATCGCGACTTTGTCCGGCTGGCTTTGCAGATGGCGGTCGAGGCAGTTGTACGAAGCATTCAGCGTGCCGTCCGCGAACCATTTGAAGAATGGCGCATTCGATTCGTCGAGGATCTGCGTGAAGGGTTTTTTCCACATCACGTGCTCGCGCGCGAGCCGCGCCCAGAAACCGGTGAAGTCCTTGGCCGCCTCGGCGCACAGCGCGTCATAGGCGGCCATGCCGGAAATATTCGCCTGCTTGACGAATTCGGCGCTCGGGGCAAACGTGCGCGTTTCGTTCAACACCGATTCGATCGTCTGGGTCGACATACAGTCCTCCAATGTTCTGCGCTCAGCGCGGTTCAGAAGCGCGGGGCCACGACGCAGGCGCCGCGTTTGCGCGGGCGCCGGATCGGGTTTTATTCACTGCATTTGCCAAAAATTGTATCACGCGTCTGCAGGCGCAATCGGCGTGCACCGCGTCCGTAAACGATGCTCGCTGTCCGCCGCGACTACGGGCATAATGGCGGCTGGCCGCGAAATAGCACGCGGCAAACGAACAATGGCGGGCCCCCCCGCATTGCACGGTAGTGAACCTGGTCAGATCCGGAAGGAAGCAGCCAAAGCTATTCTCTGCAAGTGCCGGGGACCCGGCTCGCCACCCTTTTTCTTTTGCGATATCATAGCGATACATTGAAACCCACCAGGAAGCATCAAGAATGAAAAGCGTCAAGTACCTGCTCATCGCCGCGCTGGTCGCCGCCAGTCCCGCCGCCCACGCTATCGACGGCGTGTCGGTCGTATATGGACATTCCGATTCCAGCAACGCAAGCGTCAACATGGGACGCGTCGGCGTGCAATGGGACTGGAACAAGAAATTGATCGAAATGGGCAATTGGCACGTGGGCGGTTACTGGGAGTCCGATTTCGGCTACTGGAGCAACAACAGTTTCGCCAAGACCAACAGCACCCTGATCGATTTTGGTTTTACGCCGGTGCTGCGCATCCAGCAGACGTCGCTGTCGGCGGTTTCGCCATATGTCGAAGCCGGTGTCGGCTTTCATTTGCTGTCGCGGACCTCGGTCAGCACGCAGCGCCAGTTTGGCAGCGCGTTCCAGTTCGGCGATCATCTTGGCGCCGGTGTGCGCTTTGGCGACAAGGGGCACTACGATGTCGGTTACCGCTACCAGCATTTGTCGAACGCCGGCATCAAAGGGCCGAACCAAGGCATCAATTTTCACGAACTGCGCCTGCAATACCATTTCTAGAGCCGAGCGGCTACCGGCCGCCCGACATGAAACCGGCATTGCCCTTTTTTCCAGCCCGCATTGACGGTTTGCCCCAGTGAGCCAAGTTCTCGCCCGTAAGTGGCGTCCCAGGACGTTTGCCGAGCTCGTCGGCCAGGAGCATGTGGTCAAGGCGCTGACCAACGCGTTGACGCAGCAGCGGTTGCACCACGCTTATCTCTTCACCGGCACGCGCGGCGTGGGCAAAACAACGCTGGCGCGCATCATTGCCAAGGCGCTCAACTGCGAGACCGGCATCACCGCGGAGCCGTGCGGCAAATGCGCGGCCTGCACGGAAATCGATGCCGGACGCTTCGTCGACCTGATCGAGCTGGATGCCGCTTCCAACACGCAGGTCGACAACATGCGCGACCTGCTCGAGAACGCGCTGTATGCGCCGACCAGCGCGCGCTTCAAGGTCTACATCATCGACGAAGTGCATATGCTGTCGCGCAGCGCTTTCAACGCCATGCTGAAGACACTCGAAGAGCCGCCGGCCCACGTCAAATTCATTCTCGCCACCACGGACCCGCAGAAGATACCGGTCACCGTTTTGTCGCGCTGCCTGCAGTTCAATCTGAAGCAGATCCCGCAGCCGCAGATCAAGGCGCAGCTCAAGAAAATCCTCGCGCTCGAGAGCGTCGCGGCGGAAGATGAGGCGCTGACGCTCCTCGCGCGCGCCGCGCACGGCAGCATGCGCGACAGCCTGTCGCTGCTCGATCAGGCGATCGCGCACGGCGGGGGCAAGGTCGAGCATCAATCGGTGCGTGCGATGCTGGGCAGCGTCGAGCAGGAGTATCTGCGCGAAATTCTGCAGGCGCTGCAGCAGCAGGACGGCGCCACGCTGCTTGCGGTCGCCGACCGCATGGCGGAACGCAGCCTGTCTTTTGAGATCGCCCTGCAGGATCTCGCCACGCTGCTGCACCGCATAGCGCTGGTGCAGACGGTGCCGCAGGCGCTGGCGGCGGACGATCCGGACCACGCGGCAATCACCGCGCTCGCCGCGGGGTTTGGCGCGGAAGAGATCCAGTTGCTATATCAGATCGCAGTAAACGGGCGCCAGGACATCGGTTACGCGCCGGACGACTATGCCGGTTTCACCATGGCGCTCATGCGCATGCTGGCATTCATGCCGGCGGCCGGCGGCGCGGCCCGGGAACCGGTTGCCCGTTCGACGCCGTCACGGCAGCCGGCCGTGGCGCAGGCACGTCAGCCGGCTGCCGCGGCGGCGCCCGCTCCGGAGTTAAAAAAAAAGCAGTTTGACGGCGACTGGAACGCGCTGATCAATCGCCTGCCGCTCGCGGGCATGGAACGCATGCTCGCTCACAATTGCGAACTGATAGCGTGGCAGGAGGGCCATATCCAGCTGCGGGTACCGCACGCGCAGCGTCATTTGAACGACCGCGGTTACCAGGACCGGCTCAACGCGGCGCTTGAGCAGAACCTGGGCGCGAAAATCAAGCTCGAGATCGAGATCGGTTCGGGCAACGGCAACACGCTCGCTGAAATCCGCGATCGCGAGAACGAGCAAAAGCAGAGCACGGCGGCGGCGGCGATCGATGGCGACCCGTTCGTTCGCGATCTGATCGAGAATTTCGGCGCGCGCGTGCTGCCATCCACAATCAAACCTTTGCAATGAGGAGCAAGACATGATGAAGGGCGGACTGGCGGGGCTGATGAAGCAGGCACAGCAAATGCAGGAGAACATGAAGCGCATGCAGGAAGAACTGGCGACGGTCGAAGTCGAGGGGCAGTCCGGCGCGGGCATGGTCAAGATCGTCATGACCTGCCGCCACGACGTAAAGCGCGTGACGATCGACCCGAGCCTCATGAAGGACGATAAGGACATGCTCGAAGACCTGATTGCCGCGGCGATGAACGACGCGGTGCGCCGCGCGGAAGCGACGACGCAGGAAAAAATGGGCGGCATGACGGCCGGCATGGGGTTGCCCCCCGGTATGAAGCTGCCGTTTTGAACCGTGAGGAGTCAGGTGTGAGGAGTGAGGAGAGCGAGAGCGGGAACGGCCTGGGTTTACACGTCACGCCTCACCCCTCACGCCTCACGAGTCTATGAAGAATCCTTCCAGTCTCGAAGAACTCATCGAGGCATTGCGCTGCCTGCCGGGGGTCGGGCCGAAGTCCGCGCAACGCATGGCCTACCATATGCTTCAGCGCGACCATACTGGCGCGGCGCGGCTGGCAGCGGCGCTCGGCCGCGCGCTCGACGTGATCAAGCACTGCGAGCGTTGCAACACGTTTACCGAGGAGCCAATCTGTGGGCTGTGCCGCTCGCCGCGGCGCGATACGCGCATGTTGTGCGTGGTCGAAACGCCTGCCGACATGCTGATGATGGAGCAGGCCGAATGCTATCAGGGGCTGTACTTTGTGCTAATGGGGCGGCTGTCGCCGCTCGACGGCGTTGGTCCCAAGGACATTCATCTCGACCGCCTGGTCAAGCGCGCGGATGACGGGCTCGTGCGCGAAGTCATAGTCGCAACGAACTTTACGGTGGAAGGCGAAGCCACCGCGCATTACATCGCCGAATTGCTGCTCGCGCGCGACCTGAAGGTGAGCCGCATCGCGCGCGGCCTGCCCGTGGGCGGCGAACTCGAGCATGTCGACAGCGGCACTTTGGCGCAGGCGGTCATCGAGCGCCGGTCGCTGGCGGCGGCGCAGTGAAAAGACCGGACAGGGCACAACGTACACCGCGTCCCGCCAGCGCTGGCGGGCGCCCGCCGCGTCCGCCAGCAGCCCCGCGCGGCCGCCGCAATGCAGCTCCGCCGCCCGCCGACGGTCCAACGCAAAAACTGCAAAAAGTACTCGCGCAAAGCGGACTCGGGTCGCGGCGCGACATGGAGCAATTGATCAGCGGTGGCCGCGTCACCGTCAACGGCGAGGTCGCGACGATAGGCGCGCGCGTCGGCCCCGCCGACCAGATCAAGGTAGCGGGACGCATCGTGCGTGCGCAGGCTGCATCGCGGCTGCCGCGCGTGCTGCTCTACCATAAGCCCGAAGGCGAAATTGCCAGCCGCGACGATCCGCGCGGGCGACCCAGCGTGTTCGCCCGCCTGCCGGCGCTAACCGGCGCAAAATGGATATCGATCGGCCGCCTCGATTTCAATACCTGCGGCTTGCTCATGTTCACGACGTCGGGCGAACTCGCGAACCGCATGATGCATCCGCGGTTCGAAATCGAGCGCGAATACGCCGTGCGGGTTATGGGCAAGCTGCTGCCCGCGCATGTCCAGCAGCTGATGGCAGGCGTCGAGCTCGACGATGGTGTAGCGCGCTGCGAAAGGGTCGAAGTCGACGCGCATGGCGGCGAGGGGGCGAACCAGTGGTGCCACGTCGTGCTGAAGGAGGGCCGCAACCGCATCGTGCGGCGGCTGTTCGAAAAGCTCGGCTTCATCGTGAGCCGGCTGATGCGCGTGCGCTACGGCCCGGTCGACCTGCCGTCGCGCGTAAAAAGAAACCAGTATTACGAGCTTACCGGCGACGAGACGCAGCGGCTGCTCGACTGGCTGGCCGCGGCGCAGGCGTCTGCGCCTGAGACGCCGCCGCCGCGCGCAACAGCTCGCGCCGCTCGAGGATAAACACGCAGTCGTCGCCGCCGCTAGTGTCGGGCCATACGAATGCGTAGTGCGGGAACGCCGCCTCGATGCGCTGCCGGTAATGGCCGACTTCAACGACCAGTAATCCATGTGGACCGAGATAGCCGGCGGCTTCGCGCAATATCACGCGAACCGCGTCGAGTCCGTCCCGGCCGCTCGCCAGCGCGATGCGTGGCTCATGTCGATACTCGCGCGGCAGCTTGCGCATGGCGGCTGCGTTCACATACGGCGGATTCGCGATGATCACGTCGTAGCGCCGTCCGCGAACTGCTGAAAACATGTCCGAATGCAACGCGCGCACGCGGGTTTTCAATCGGTAGCTAGCAATATTGCGTTCGGCCACCGCCAGTGCTGCGCGGTCGATATCGACCGCGTCCACTTTTGCGCGATTAAACGTGTTGGCCGCAATAATTGCCAGACAGCCGGAACCCGTGCACAGATCGAGCACGCTGCGCACCCGCCGGCGCGACGGCAGCCACGGCGCGAGCCGTTCGCGCAGCAGTTCGGCGATGTACGAACGCGGCACGATCACACGCTCATCGACGTAGAACCGGTAATCGCCGAGCCATGCTTCGTGTGTAAGGTAAGCAGCGGGAATGCGCCGGCGTATGCGTTCGCTGGCGAGGGCCACGGCACGTGCGCGCGCGCGCGAGGGCACGGCGCGTTCGAGATAAGGTGTTAAGCGGTCCGGCGGCAAGTTCAGCGCATGCAGGACGAGATAGACCGCTTCGTCCCACGCGTTGACCATGCCATGGCCATGGGCGAGACGCGCGCGCTTGAGGCGCGTGTGAATGCGGCCTAGCAGTAACTGGACGGTAAAAGACGGCATCGCGGGCGCGGGCGCCGCGCGCGCGTCAGACCATATCGAGATTGAGCTTGATACTGCTCAAATCATCGCCATGCCCGGTTGTCGTGCGCGTGCTGCTTTTCATGTCTTCCTGGCTTGGCGCGGGCTCAGTGGCCGTCCTGCCGGTGTTGTTGATCAGCCAATGCAGGTTGGTCGGCGAGTCGGACGACGCCAGCGCGTTCTCGAGAGTGATCTGGCCGGTCGAATACAGATTGAAGAGCGCCTGCTCGAAAGTCTGGCTGCCGGGGGCGAGACTCTGCTCCATCGCGTCCTTGATTTCGCCCATCGCGCCGTTCTTGATCAGCTCGGATATGTGCGCGGTATTGAGCAGTACTTCGACCGCGGGAATGCGCCCGCCGCCCTTGGCGCGTATCAGGCGTTGCGACATGATGCAGCGCAGGCTGATGGCAAGGTCGGCAAGCAGCGCCTCGCGCGCCTCGCGCGGAAAGAAGTTGATAATGCGATTCAGCGCGTGGTAGCTGTTATTGGCGTGCAAAGTCGACAGGCACAAATGGCCCGTTTGCGCGAATAGCAGTGCGCTCTGCAATGTTGGCTGGTCGCGGATTTCGCCGATCATCAGCAGGTCGGGGGCCTCGCGCATCGCGCTGATCAACGCCTGGTTGTACGAGCGCGTGTCCATGCCGACTT
>JBDSSV010000544.1:0-6168 GCA_039928535.1 Burkholderiales bacterium | reverse complement strand
GCCTTGCTTGCCGTCCCCCGCTGCCGCACCTTCCTTGCCTTCCTTGCCTTCCTTGCCTTCCTTGCCTTCCTTGCCTTCCTTGCCTTCTTTGCCCCCTTTGCGTTCGCCGTCCTTGCCTTTGCCTTCGCCCGGCGCGCGCAACGTCACCTGCGCGCCGACGGTCAGCGCCAGCGGCACGTCGACAACAACTTGTTCGTCGCCCTGCAAGCCTTTATCGATCACCATCTGTTTACCAATCTGGCGCGCGACCCGCACCTCCTGCATCGCCGCTTTGCCGTCGCGCACCACGTAAACAAACGGACGGTCCTGTCCGGGCTGCACCGCTCCTTCGGGCAACACCAGCGCGTCTTTCTCGACCTTGAGGATGATGCGCGCCGCGACGAATTGGCCCGGCCACAATTCTTCCTTTTCGTTCTTGAACCGCGCCTTGAGCAATATCGTGCCGGTCGTCGGATTTACCGTGTTATCTATGAATACGAGCGTGCCCTCCGCCACCGGCGGCCCGCCGGGATTGAGGCTGATCTGCACTTTCAGGTCTGGCGTGTTCCAGTAGCGGCGCACGTCCTCGAGAAAACGCTGCGGCACGCTCAACGCGACGACAATCGGCTGCGTGCTGTTGATCACCACCAGCGGCGCGCCGCCGGTACCGCCGGTAACAAGATTGCCGCGGTCGACGCTGAGGCTGCCGGTGCGGCCGGATATGGGCGCCTTGATGTGCGCGTACGAAAGCTGCAGCTGAGTCTGCTCGAGCGCAGCGGTATTGGCGGCAACGACGGACTCGAGCGACTTGACCTGCGTCGCGGCCACATCGTAGTCACTACGCGTGATGTACTCTTTTTGCATGAGCGGACGCAGGCGCGCTTCCTGCTCCTTGGCCTGCGCCAGTTGCGCCTGGTCGCGGGCAAGCGCCGAACGTGCCTGGGTTACCGACGCCTGCATGGGCCGCGAATCGATGCTGAACAGCGACTGGCCCTGCTTCACGCGGTCGCCCTCTTTGAAGAGGACGGCGGTAAGCACGCCGCTCGCCTGCGGACGCACTGCGACGCTATGCTCGGATTCCACCGTGCCAACGGCATCGATGACGACCGGCATGGGCTGCCTGGACACCTGCACGGTGCGAACCGAAACCGGTCCACCGCCGCCGCGCTTGCCAGCCTTGCCTTCCGCTTTGGCGGTCTTGCCCGCGGCGCCTTCAACCGCCTTCGCCGGGGGCTGGGTTTTCCACCAGTAGAATCCGCCGCCGGCCGCCAGCACGCATACGATCAAAATGGATTTCAACAAAGGCTTCATCGATAGGTCTCAAAAAATCCGGTGTCCCCGGTATTCGGTTTATCTACGTGCGTAATCACAATCACAACCGTTTTGCATTCTCCGCGCAATGCCGCCCTTACTGGGCCTTCCCGATTTTCATGTCGGCCGCGCCCAGCGCGAAATGCAGCCGCGCCAGCGCCTGGTACCAGTCCAGCCGCGACTGTATTTCCTGGACTTTCGCGTTGGTGTCGTCGAGCTGTGCCGTGATGAGGTCGAGCAGGCTGCCGACGCCGCCCTTGTAGCGCGCGACCGCGGCATCCGCCGACTGACTGGCGCTCTTTATCAGATTCGCCGAACTGCTGATGCTGGTGGCGGCGGTCTGCAGATCGAAATACGCCTGCCATACGTCCTGTTCGGTCTGCGTGTATATCTGATCGCGCACGGCAGCCGCGATCTTTGCTTCTTCTTCGCGCCGCCGCGACCGGTAGGTGTCGCCGAAACCGTTGAAAATGGGGATCGTCAGATTAAGTCCGAACGAGTACGCATCCTGAGCCGTAAGCGAATTGGTATAGATCTGCCGCCCGTATTGCGAAATAAACTGCAACGTAGGGAGACCGGCCCGCGATTCGGCGCGCGCGGTTGCCCTCGCCGCCAGCGCGCGCGCTTCAGCGGCGACCAGATCCGGCCGGTTGACTTTCGCCTGTTTCAGCAGGTCATCCATAGACTGCGTGATTTCAGTGACCGGCGGCGTGATGCTCATGGGTTGCAGCTGCAGCGGAAAATTGACCGGCAAGCCGACCGTGCCGGCAAGCAGCCCGCGCGCCTTGGAAAGTTCGCCTTCATTGCGGCTCAGCACGAGCTGGACCTGCCCGATCTGTGTTTCCGACCGGTAAACGTCGGCGACCGTGGCGAGCCCCGAATCGCGACGCCGCTGCGCCGCGTCCAGCCCGGTCTGGAAATTCTTCAGCGATTCGCGTGTTGCCCGCACCAGTTGCTCGAAGCCAAGCACGCGGTAGTACGCCTGCTCGACCTGGAATGCGACATCCTGCAAGGTGCGATTCTGCGCGAGGTTGGCGGCGAGCAGGCGATACTCGGTGGCTTCCTTGTCTGCCGCGCGCTTGCCGAAATCGAACAGCACATAGCTCAAACTCAGCGCAGGTCCGTACGTAGTCAATATCGAATAGGGCCTGCCGCCCGCCGCGAGCGTCGCCGAATTACCACGGGCGTCGATCAATGTCGTGTTTGGAAATCCCGAAGTGGCCGAAATCGGCCGCGCTATGCGGTCGCTGATGAGACCGGTAATCGTCGGAAAATCTCCGGCGTGATCTATTCCCGATTGCGCGGCTTCCACGCGTGCCACCAGCCACGCCTGGCGCGTCCGCGCGTTCAGCGCCAGCGCAATTTCGGTCAACTGCGCAAGCGACAACGGTTTGTTTATATCGGCGGGTATAGCCCGCAAGGATGCCGGCGGCTCGACGACCGGCAAGGCCTGTGAGGGAACCCACGGTTGATTAGGGGCCGGCGCGACCTTGCTCGACGTGCTGAACGGGTCAATGTCGCCGAAGAGCGATGCCGCGTCCGCATGCATTACAGAGCAGGCACTGCAAATCAACGCGAGGCTGGTCGCCCGGAAGAGCGCCTTGGCAAATTTGAGTCTCAATTCTGCGGCGATGCCACGCGTGAGGCCGAATCTGAAAATGTCCATAAAAAAGACTCAAATCGACGCCTGCGCGCCGTATTCTCCCGGAGCCGTTATTCAACCAACTGTTTTTTAATTAAATGCAGACGTAACGCATACGGCGGCGGCTATCATAGCATGCTCTTTCGGCGTGGAAACAAGCACTCCGCGCTTTCTCCCGCAGCCGGCTTCTACAGCCCCTCGCCGTTCCAATATTTGGAACTCGTTTCTATGCAGCGACGCGGGAAAGTGCGCTTGTGCGCCTGCAACAACATGTGCACAGATAAACGACGGCACGTCCTTTTACGGAAGAAAAATCTTATCCTGCAATAAAATAAATGGATAAATTTCACCCGGCGAGCATGCTAATCTGGGTGCCTGCAAAAATAAGAATCACCGAATTTCCAAATCAAAGGAGTTTACGCTGTCCAAACTCGTCCCCCCCCATGGCGGCGCTGGTCTCAAGCCTCTGCTGCTGAACGGTCCGGCATTGAAGGCCGAACTGGCGCGCGCCGCCGCGTTGCCGAAAATCCCCGTAAGTTCGCGCGAACGCGGCGACCTGATCATGCTCGGCATCGGCGGCTTCACGCCGCTCGACGGCTTCATGACGCACGCCGACTGGCAAGGTGTCTGCGATGATTTGAAAACGGCGAGCGGCTTGTTCTGGCCGATACCGATCACGCTCTCGACGACCACGGAAATCGCGGCCGCTCTCAAGCCCGGCGCGGAAATCGCGCTGATGGATGCGGACGGCGAATGTCTCGCAACGATGACGGTGCGCGAAAAATATTCGATCGACAAGCAGCACGAATGCAAATCCGTATTCAAGACGACGGATCCCGAGCATCCCGGCGTCAAGATGGTCATGGAACAGCCCGACGTAAATCTGGCCGGTCCGGTCAAGGTGCTAACGGAAGGTGAATTTCCGGCGAAGTATGGCGAGCTCTACATGACGCCGGCGCAAACGCGCGCGGTGTTCGAAGCCAATAGCTGGTCAACTGTCGCCGCCTTCCAGACCCGCAACCCCATGCACCGCTCGCATGAATATCTGGCGAAAATCGCCATCGAGGTCTGCGATGGCGTGCTCATACATTCCCTGCTCGGCAATCTCAAGCCGGGGGATATCCCGGCCGAGGTGCGCACCGCGACCATCAGCGTGCTGATCGACAAGTATTTCGCAAAAAAAACCGTGGTGCAATCGGGTTATCCACTGGATATGCGTTATGCCGGGCCGCGTGAAGCGTTGCTGCACGCGCTTTTCCGCCAGAACTACGGCTGCTCACACCAGATCGTCGGCCGCGATCACGCCGGCGTCGGCAACTATTACGGCCCGTTCGACGCGCATCATATTTTCGACGAGATACCGAGAGGTTCGCTGGAGACGCAACCGCTCAAGATCGACTGGACATTTTGGTGTTACCAGTGCGGCGGCATGGCGTCGGCGCGTACCTGCCCGCACGATGAAAAAGACCGGCTGCTGGTATCGGGCACCAAGCTGCGCAAATGGCTATCCGAAGGCGACGACGTACCGGCCGAATTCTCGCGGCCGGAGGTGCTGAAGATTTTGCGCGAATACTACGCGACGATAGACGCTGCAGACCGCGTCGAAGTAAAACTCACGGGGCACTCGGCGCGCTGAAATCGGGTGTCCGAAACAAAAGGGGCAGCGCGACCGCCGCCCCTTTTTTCGCCTTCAGGTTTTCGACGTACCCGTATGACGCCTACGGCTTTTTCGGGGTCTTGTACTCGGCCACCTTCTGGAGCGGCTTCCAGACGGTTTCGAAACCCACAAACCCCTTTTCGTTTTTTGCCATCTGACGCGTGGTATAAAAACGCGTCTGGCCGTCAGGCACCTTGGTAACGGGTTTTTGCTCGCTCATGAGTCACCTTTTTCTCTGAAGTCAGGATTGCAAGTGCAATTTATAAAATTGAAAACTTGTCCGATGCCATTCTACACCGCTGCTTAAACGGCTCTCATGAGTGACGGGTCGATATCCGCGCCCGCAATGATCGCCCCGCCCGCTCTTGTCTCTTCATCGGTGGCGTCACGTACGGTCAGTATCTCGAGCGTAAAGACGACCGCTCTGCCGCACAACGGATTGTTGCCATCGATAGTCAGTGTCTCGTCGTCCATCCGCGTCACGAGAAAGCTGCGGGTGTTGCCCTGGCTGCTTTCCATGAGGATGGAGGTGCCGACTTGCCGATAGTCCTCGGGAATGTTCTCGATGTTATCGGTAATAACCAGCGACTCGTCCCGGGGACCGAAGATCTGATTGCCATCGATCGGCACCTCGATGACGTCGCCAATCGACTTGCCCTCCAGTTCCATATGGACGGAAGGCGCCAGAATTTCATTGTGTCCGTGAACATAGCCCAGCGGAAATTCTACCCGGGTGAGGACATGCCCCGATTTCTTGTCGGTCACCTTGTAGGTTAGTTCAACGAACTTGCCGTCCTGTATGGTTTCACTCATGCTTAATTTGAACGAACCGCTCAGAAAATGGAAGCACCAAAAATCCTGACCTCTTCATTTTCATAGCCGAGGACCAGCCTGCCCAGCCATTCGCCCTGCTTTTTAGTGCTCCGCTGCCGGTAAAGGACCGTCACGTGTTCGCCGCGGCGGATGATGCCGAGCGAGTCGACGTCCTCCGAAAGGCTTCGCGCCAGTTCACTATTTGCAAACTGGTGGCCCGCCACAACGTTGTTCATGGCAAGCGCCAGAGCGCTGGAAAAATTCCTGGCGAATTCTCCGTATTTACCTTCGTTCGAATAGGTGACGAGGCTGCGCCATAGCGGATTGGCTATAGCCAAAATCTCCTCATCGGTTTTTTCAATGATGTTCACGCGGGGATCTTCGCGGCTGGCAACGACCGGCATTATAGGGATCACGACAGACGACATGCTGGCCTCTTCGGGAGATAGCACTACTCGTCATCCCCAACCAGGTGATAACAAGGCGCCTTCTCCATGGTGTATTCGCCGGTTTGCGGATCGCGACGTGAAACAGTCAGCACGTGCCAGTTTTCGTCGTCCAGCTTCATGGCATCGCCCCGGTAGTAGTAACCCGGCCACCGGGTTTCCTTACGGAACAGCGTGTGCTGCGTCACGCACTCTGCAGCGCGATGACGATGCATCAATTCCCACGCGCGCAGCAACTCATGAATATCTTTTGCAGCCAGGCTCTTGAGGTCTTCCTCCATGATTGCGAGCTTCTTGAGACCGATATTCAGGAGCTTCTC
>JBDSSV010000543.1:0-2782 GCA_039928535.1 Burkholderiales bacterium | reverse complement strand
GGCGTGAGGAGAATCGCCTGCGCCATTTCGTCGTGCTCGGCCTGCGCAAACAAGTCCATCGCGATCCAGTCCGGATCGGTGCTGCCATCGCACACGATCAGAATCTCCGACGGCCCCGCCACCATGTCGATGCCAACCACGCCGAACACGCGCCGCTTGGCAGCGGCGACGTAAGCGTTGCCAGGGCCGACGATCTTGTCCACTTGCGCAATCGTCTGCGTGCCGTAAGCGAGCGCGGCCACCGCCTGCGCGCCGCCGATGCCGAACACGCGGTCGACACCCGCGAGCGCGGCCGCGGCGAGCACGAGCGGATTTTTTTCGCCGCCCGGCGTCGGCACGACCATCACGATTTCGCGCACGCCGGCAACCTTGGCCGGCAAGGCATTCATCAGCACCGACGATGGATAGGACGCCTTGCCGCCCGGCACGTATAGTCCAACGCGCTCGAGCGCAGTCACCTGCTGACCGAGACGCGTGCCGTCCGCGTCGGTATAACTCCACGACTGCGCAATCTGCTTCTCGTGATAAGTCCGCACGCGCGCCGCGGCGTGCTCCAGTGCCGTGCGTTGCGCGGGCGTGATTGCCGCCAGCGCGCGCTGCATTTCATCGCGAGTGAATTCCAGGTGCGCAACCGAAGACGCCTGGACGCGGTCGAAGCGCCGCGTATATTCGAGCACCGCCGCGTCGCCGCGCTGCCTGACGTCATCGAGTATGCCGGCCACGGTCGCGTCGACCGCCGCGTCCTGCGCGCCTTCGAACGCGAGCAGCGCCGCGAGTTGCGCGGCGAAATCCGGCGCGCTCGACTGCAAGCGCTTCAGCGCAATCATTTGACCGCCCGCGCGAGGTCGTCGAGCAACGGCTGGATCTGCGCGCGCTTCAATTTGAATGCGGCCTGATTGACGATGAGGCGCGCGCTGACCTGCGCGATTTCCTCGACTGCGACCAGGTCGTTGGCTTTGAGCGTGCTGCCGGTGCTGACCAGGTCCACGATGGCGTCTGCCAGACCGGTCAGCGGCGCGAGTTCCATCGAGCCGTAGAGCTTGATGAGGTCGACGTGCACGCCTTTGGCCGCAAAGTGTTCGCGCGCGGTCTGCAGATATTTGGTGGCAACGCGCAGCCGCGCGCCCGATTGCACCGCGCGCGCGTATTCGAAACCGGTGCGCACGGCCACCATCAGCCGGCAACGCGCGATTTTCAGATCGAGCGGCTGATACACCCCTTCGCCGCCGTACTCGGCGAGTATGTCGCCGCCGGCGATGCCGAGATCGGCGGCCCCGTACTGCACGTAGGTCGGCACATCGGTCGCGCGCACGATGATAAGCCGCACGCCCGCGTGCGACGTGCCTATGATCAGCTTGCGCGATGCATCGGGGTCTTCAGATGCGACGATACCTGCCGCCTTGAGCAACGGCAGCGTTTCGTCGAGGATGCGGCCCTTTGATAAGGCGATACTGATCATGACGGCAAAGCAGTCGTAAGATTTTGAATTTTACCGCAGAAATAGCGCGTCAAGGTCGCGCATTGGCAGTGCCGGAAGCCCCCTGCGGGCCGCCCGTCGGCGTTTTCAGCGCACGCGGCTGATGCGCGCGCCGAGACGCGACAGTTTTTCTTCGATCGCTTCGTAGCCGCGGTCGAGATGGTAGACGCGCTCGATGGTCGTCTTACCGCGCGCGACCAGGCCCGCGATCACGAGACTTGCCGACGCGCGCAAATCTGTGGCCATGACGGCCGCACCGTCGAGGTGGGCAGTGCCGGTCACAGTCGCGGCGTTGCCTTCGACGTCGATGCGCGCGCCCAGCCGGCGCAGTTCCTGCACGTGCATGAAGCGATTTTCGAAAATCGTCTCGGTGATCAAAGCGCTGCCCGACGCAACGGTGTTCAGCGCCATGAACTGCGCCTGCATGTCGGTCGGAAACGCCGGATAGGGCGCAGTACGCAGACTCACGGCGCGCAATACGCCCGGCATGCTGAGACTGATCCAGTCCTCGGCTGATTCGATGCGCGCGCCCGACTCGCGCAGCTTGTCGAGCACTGCGTCCAATATGTTGGCGCGCGTATCGCGCAAACGGATTTCGCCGCCGGTCGCGGCCGCCGCGGCCAGAAATGTTCCGGTCTCGATGCGATCGGGCATCACGCGATGGCTTGCTTGCCTGAGGCGCGGCACGCCGCTGATGCGTATGACGTCGCCGCCGGCACCTTTGATGTTGGCACCCATCGCCTTCAGGCAATTCGCAAGATCGACCACTTCGGGCTCGCGTGCCGCGTTCTCGATGACTGTTTCCCCGTCGGCCAGCGTCGCCGCCATCATGATGTTTTCGGTGCCGGTCACGGTCACCAGGTCCATGACGATATGCGCGCCCTTCAGGCGCGGCGCCGTCGCATGCATGTAGCCATGTTCTATCGTTATCGTCGCGCCCATCGCTTCCAGCGCTTTCAGATGCTGGTCGACTGGCCGCAGCCCGATCGCACAGCCGCCCGGCAGCGACACGCGCGCGTTGCCGCAGCGCGCCAGCAGCGGCCCCAGCACCAGCACCGACGCGCGCATCGTTTTAACGAGTTCGTACGGCGCGACCGGATTGGCGAGCGCCTGCGCGTTGAGTTCGACGCCCAGCTTGTCGTCGACCGCCACGGCAATGCCCATTTGCGCGAGCAAGCCCAGCATGGTCGTCACGTCGCGCAGATGCGGCACGTTGGCGATGCGCAACGGCTCGGCGCTCAGTATCGAGGCGCAAAGTATCGGCAGCGCCGCATTCTTGGCGCCGGAAATCCGAACTTCGCCCTT
>JBDSSV010000542.1:0-8726 GCA_039928535.1 Burkholderiales bacterium | reverse complement strand
ATTGCGCCGGTGGCGCCTTGTACAGCAGGCTCAGGATCATCGCGTTGATGGCGACCGATTTGCCGGAGCCGGTGGTGCCGGCAACCAGCAGATGCGGCATGCGCGCAAGGTCGGCGACGATCGGATTCCCGGCGATGTCCTTGCCGAGCGCCAATGTCAGCGGCGAACTCATGTCCGCGTAGATCTGGGAACTGACAATCTCAGACAGGCGTACCATCTGCCGTTCGGGGTTCGGGATCTCGAGTCCCATGCAGCTCTTGCCGGGGATAGTCTCGACCACGCGGATACTGATGACCGACAATGCGCGCGCCAGATCCTTTATCAGATTGATGATCTGGCTGCCTTTGACGCCGACGGCAGGCTCGATTTCGTAACGCGTGATGACGGGCCCGGGATAGGCGGCGATCACTTTGACTTCGACGCCGAAATCGAGCAATTTTTTCTCGATCAGACGCGACGTGAATTCCAGCGTTTCGGTACTCACGACCGCGACTGCTTTCTCCGCTTCGTCGAGCAGTTTCAATGGCGGCAACGGCGAATCGGGCAGATTTTCGAATAGCGGCACCTGCTTCTCGCGTTCCACTCGCGGCGACTTCTGGATTTCGACTTTGGCCGGCTCGATGCGTATCGGCGCGTGGATCTCGAGTTTCTTCTTGCTTTCCTCGACGACTTCTTCACGTTCACTCATGGCGACCGCACCGGCGCGGCGATCCTGCCAGTTCACCCACCGCTGCCTGATGAATTGATAGGTGACTTCGAGCGCCGCACCCAGTCGCTCGAGAAACGCGACCCACGACATGCCCGTGAACAGGCTGAGCCCGATCGCAGCCGCGGCCAGCAACAGCAGCGTCGCGCCCGTAAAGCCGATAGCCTCCGCCAGCAAGCCCCCCAAGCCCACGCCGAGCATGCCCCCAGCGCCCTGCGGAAGCGACGCTTTCAAAGTATAAAAGCGCAACGCTTCTATACTGGAACTCGCCACCAGGAGGAGCACGAAGCCGATGCCCGCCACCACATAGGAACGACGGTCGGCCTGCGTATCGTTCTCGATGCGCCGGAAACTCCAGCGTGCGATAAATGCGCACAGCACGACCCACCACCACGCCGAAATTCCGAATACGAAAAGCAGAGTGTCGGCGAGCCATGCACCGATCCGTCCGCCGGAATTTTTGATTTGCTCGACGCTGGCGCCATGCGACCAGCCGGGATCGGCTTTGTCGAAAGTAAACAGGATTAACGCGAGGTAGGTTGCGAGCACAACCACTGCAAGCCACCAGGACTCGCGCAGCAAGGCCGCGATTTTCGGAGGCAGCGGGTTGTTGGCGGAGCGGCCGGATCCCGTCTTTTCGTTAAGCCACATGGTTAAACGTTAGCCTCCAAGGTGTGCCGATTATAGCCCCAAAGGGCAAATTTGGCATGGCCGGCTAACCCCTCAAAACAATGTGTTAAGAGTCAATCAAAATAAACTGCTTTAGGTCCGGCAGCAACTGCGGCGAGCACAAATCGCCGGATGCGCCCAGCCCGTAAGGTGATTTGATAGATCCGACACCCCAAATCAAAACCCCGCCGCAGCGGGGTTTTCCCTGGTGAGTTTACCTGCTACTTGACAACGCAGTTATCGGCGTCTGATTTATTGAACTCTTGGGCGCTTACGAACGGCAACTCGTCCAGCTTGAAGCCAGGATCATCCTTGAGTATGTGCGGCGCATGCCCTTGCTTGTGCAGGGCGAACTGCACTGACAGGGTCCCGCTGAGATGCTAAACCTGCCCTGCGCCGGCGGCAAACGCCATGCCGCTGATAAAACTAAGGACGGCAAATCCCAAACTCGTCAAATGGATTTTGCTGGTAAACATCGTCGATCGCCTTCCCTCGCGTTACACCGCCGGCACCCGCGCTCGGGCAGCCAAAAATCCCCAACTTCAAAAATCATACATTGATTGAGTTGCAAGACTTATGCCATACGCAAGAAATTCCTGAGCGTTACTTATTGCTCGTCCCCGGCATGGCAACCGTGAACCACGGCTCAGAGCCAATTAACCCCGCAAAAACCCGTAACTTATTTCACTGCCGTTTTTGTCAGCCAATTGTCGCAAAAGCACAGCGCTCAAACTTCGTCGCTTAACGCCGAAGTACCTAGCTGTTCGAAGCGCGTTTAGTCATCGATATTTTATCGAGCAGAAACACCTTGCGCTTCTCGGCACGGATATATCCGCGCTCCTGCAAATCCTTGACGACGCGGCTGACCATCTCGCGCGACGCGCCTATCATGCGCGCGATCTCCTGCTTCGGCGGCGCCTGTTTTACAATCCACATGCCGTCGATTTCTTCCGCTTGATCCAGCAATAGCCGCGCAACACGGCCGTAAACGTCGATCAGGGCAAGGCTCTCAATTTTTCGGTCCGCATCGCGCAGGCGCTTTACGAGATTGCGGATGATGATCATCGCAAGATCAAAATTGTCCTTGAGGCAGGCGATGAAGCCCGACTTGGAGAACCGCAGCATCTGGCAGGCCTCGAGCGTTTCCACGCTGGCCGAACGGGATTGGTCGTCAAGCAATCCCATTTCCCCGAAAAACTCGTTCGCCCCCATTACCGCGAGTATGACTTCACGGCCCTGCTCGTCGGGGATGAGCACTTTGATACGGCCGGAAAGAATAATATAGAGCGCATCCGTCTCCTCCCCCGCACGCAGGATGAACGAACTGCGGGGATAGCTGCGCTGTTGCAGGCAGGGCTGCAATACGCGCAACTGCTCGTCGGTCAGCGACGAGAACAATGGTACCTTCTTGAGAATCTGTGGATTCACTGGTTGCCTTCCTCCCTTAATAAATCAGGATCTTTCAAGAGAATACCGCCAGATTGTACCCTATCCGCCCAAACGAGCGGATAGGCCCCTACCAGCCGGCATACTTGCAGTAGTTCTTGCGGTGGAACCGGCGTCGCTATTGGCGGTACCGCCGTAGCAATTGGCGGCTGCGGCTGCGGCGTTGAAGGCACCGGCGCGACAGCAACCGCGACAGTCGCCGCAGGCGCGACCGGTTTTTCCACCGGCGCTGCCGTCGTAACTATCAGTCCCAGCCGCGGAGGCGCCTCAGCAAGAGATTTGACCGCAACACCGGCCGGCGCCGGCGCGACTGCTGTGTCAGTCTGAGCCGATTGCGACGGTTGCGCAGCAGACGGCCGATCTTGCAACGGCTTCAGGTGGGAACGCGTAATATGCGCAGGCAATTCGGACGATTGCGTAATTTGCGCCACGGTCGGCGGGCGGTCCTGCAAAGGCTTTAGCGGCGCGCGCGAAGCGTGATCTCCGCACTCGGCGGAATTTCACCGGCCGCTTGGATGACATCGGTGAAGGGCCGTACTGCGACTCCCCCGGGTGCGACCGGAATCGGGGCGGATCGCTTTTCGTCGACCACTACCGTCGGCAAACAATCCCGTGCGACAGGCACCGGGGTTTGCAAGAGCTCGGAATTTATAGTGCCCGCGCCTGGCTCGGTTTTCGCCAAGGTCGCGCGCACCGAACAATATCCAGCATCCAAATACGTCTGCTGGACCGCCTGCTGCGCCTGCCGGACGTCCGACGCGGTTTTTTGGTTGCCGATGAACGGCCGCACAAGACGGGAAAATTCCTCGGTCTGCAGCAGCGGAGCAATGAATTAAAAATGAATATTGAATCTAAATAACGGCTCGACAGCGCCCTCTATTCGCTGCGAAAATGTTAATTCTGCAAATCCACTGAACTTCACACCAATCCATGACTAAAACCACCAGACATTGTCGACTTTTGATACTCGGATCGGGCCCGGCCGGGTATTCCGCCGCCGTTTATGCTGCACGTGCAAATCTCAACCCGGTCCTCATAACCGGCATGGCACAGGGCGGTCAATTGATGACCACCACTGACGTCGACAATTGGCCTGCCGACGCCATGGGCGTGCAGGGTCCAGAACTCATGGAGCGGTTCCAGAAACACGCGGAGCGGTTCAAGACCGAGATGATTTTCGATCAGATTCATACGGTTAAACTCGCGGAGAAACCGCTCGCTCTGATCGGCGACAACGCAACCTACACCTGCGACGCCTTGATAATTGCGACGGGCGCCTCGGCAATGTATCTCGGCCTACCGTCGGAAGAAGCGTTTATGGGGCGCGGTGTGTCCGGCTGCGCAACCTGCGACGGATTTTTTTACAAGGGACAGGACGTCGCCGTCGTCGGCGGTGGCAACACGGCCGTTGAGGAAGCGTTGTACCTTTCGAACATCGCGAGCCACGTGACGGTGGTGCACAGACGCGACAAGTTCCGCGCCGAGCCAATCCTGGTCGACAAACTCACCGAAAAAGTCGCCGCCGGCAAGGCAACGCTGCTGTGGGATCACGTACTCGACGAAGTGCTCGGCGACCAGTCGGGCGTAACCGGCATGCGCGTAAAAAACGCCAAGACGGGCGCGACTACCGACAAGAAACTGCAGGGCGTTTTCATCGCGATCGGCCACCGGCCCAACACCGACATCTTCACCGGCCAGCTCGAGATGAAAAACGGCTACATCATCACGCAGAGCGGACTGAACGGCGGCGCGACCGCTACCAGCCTTGCCGGCGTGTTTGCGGCGGGCGACGTCCAGGACCATGTCTATCGCCAGGCAGTGACCAGCGCCGGCACGGGTTGCATGGCTGCTCTCGACGCGCAAAAATACCTCGAGTCGCTCGCGGGCTGACCCAACGGGCGGCCACGCGGCCGCCGGAGTGGCGCGATGCCGAAGCAACCGCCTGCCCATTCGGACGAAGACGGAGATCTGTTCGAGAAGTTGTTCTCTAACGTCACGCCGCTGCCCGCTCATGACCGTGTAATTCACCCTGCGCGCCCGCGCAAGCCGGTGCCTGAGCAAAGGCAACGCGACGAAGTTGACGCGGTCGCCGACAGTCTCAGCGATCACGTTGCGTGGGAAATCGGCGCGCAAGCCGGCGACGAGTTGGTATACCTGCGTAATGGACTATCGCCGCAGACCATCAGGCGGCTGCGCCGGGGGCATTGGGTCTTACAGGCCGAGCTCGATCTGCATGGCTGCAACAGCGTCGAAGCGCGCGCAATGCTGGTGGAATTTCTCAATGCGTGCCGGCGCGATGGTGCGCGGTGTGTGCGCATCATTCACGGCAAAGGATTGCGCTCGAAAAACCGTGAGCCGGTGCTCAAAACCAAAGTCGCGCACTGGCTGATTCAGCGCGATGAAGTCCTGGCCTTCTGCCAGGCGCGCCAGATCGACGGCGGCGGCGGCGCGGTGATGGTGCTCTTGAAAAGCGTCAGGCGCCAGGCGTGAGGCGGGTAATCTTCTATTGCCAATCACCCTTCACTGTTCACCCTTCACCGCTCGTTAAATCGCCGCCTCATCGGTTTCGCCCGTGCGGATCCTGATCACCTGATCGACACTCGTCACGAAAATCTTGCCATCACCGATTTTGCCCGTCCGTGCCGCCTTGACGATGGCATCGACCGCGCGTTCGAGCATGTCTTCCGCGATGACCACCTCGATTTTGACCTTCGGCAGGAAATCGACGACATATTCGGCGCCGCGATAAAGTTCGGTGTGCCCCTTTTGCCGGCCAAAGCCTTTGACCTCGGTTACGGTGAGCCCGCTGACACCGATCTCGGACAGCGCCTCGCGCACTTCGTCCAGCTTGAATGGCTTGAATATCGCTTCGATTTTCTTCATGACAATTTCTCCGCCTGTCGTGACCGGTGGCATGGCGCGACCGATTTCAATACATAGTATACGGCCTTGCGCGAATCAGATAAATCCGGGGTCAAGGCTCGAACCGGGGACGGTATTTATTGGTGATCGGATAGCGCCAGTCTTTGCCGAACCCGCGCGACGTGATGCGGATGCCGATCGGCGCCTGCCGCCGCTTGTATTCGCTAATGCGCAGCAACTGGATGACACGCTCGATGTCCTTGCGGCTGTACCCGCCGGCCTCGATTTCCGCGAGACTGCGATTTTGTTCGACGTACGCCTCCATGATGGCGTCGAGCACATCGTACGGAGGCAGGCTGTCCTGGTCGGTCTGGTCGGGGCGCAACTCGGCCGACGGCGCGCGCGTAATGACCCGCTCGGGGATGACCCGCGAGACGCTGTTGCGATAATTCGAGAGCCGGTAGACGAGCATCTTGCTGATGTCCTTCAATACCGCAAAGCCGCCCGCCATATCGCCGTACAGCGTCGCATAACCGGTGCCCATCTCGCTCTTATTGCCGGTCGTCAGCACGATAGCGCCGGACTTGTTCGACAGCGCCATCAACAGGGTGCCGCGTATGCGCGACTGGAGATTTTCCTCGGTAGTATCGGGCGGCAAGCCTTTGAATTGCGGCGCCAGCGCTGCCGCAAACGCATCGAACATCGGCTTGATCGCGATTTCCGAGTAGCGCACGCCGAGCGCATTGGCCTCCGCGCAAGCGTCGTCGCGACTCATGCCTGCCGTATATTGCGACGGCATCATCACCGCATGCACTTTGTCCGCGCCGAGCGCATCGGCCGCAATGGCAACGGTGAGTGCCGAATCGATGCCGCCCGACAACCCCAGCAGTACGCCGGGAAAACCATTCTTGGTCACGTAATCGTGCACGCCGAGGCATAACGCGTCATAGACGTCCGCCTCGACCGCGCGCTCGGGCGTGACTTCGCCCGCCAGCGGCTCGCCGTTTTCAATGACGACAAAGCCGAGCGCCTCTTTGAATGTCGGCAGCTGGTGCGTCACCTGCCCTTTGCTGTTGAGAACAAAGGACGCGCCATCGAACACCAGTTCGTCCTGTCCGCCAACCATGTTGGCGTAAATCAGCGGCAGACGGTTCTCGGCCACGCGCTCGCGCATGACGTCGTAGCGCGTGTGCTGTTTGCGCAAATGATACGGCGAAGCGTTCAATACGAGCAGCATCTGCGCGCCCGCCTCACGCGCGGCGCGCGGCGCCTCCGCTAACCACGTATCCTCGCAGATATTGATGCCCAGCGCGACGCCGCCAATCCTGAAAATGCACGGCTTGTCGTCTTGTTCGAAATAGCGCTCCTCGTCGAACACCGTGTCGTTCGGCAGCGTATGCTTGTGATAGGTCGCAACCACGCGGCCGTCCTGGATCACGGACGCGGCGTTGTAGCGTTTGCGCCCGACCTGGTGCGGATGTCCGACCACCACCGCAATGCCTTCGACTTGCGCGGCCAGTTCGCGCAATGCGTCCGCGCAGCTGCGATAAAAATCATCGCGCAACAGCAAATCTTCCGGCGGGTAACCGCACAGCGCGAGTTCCGGCGTTACCAGCAGATCCGCAGAACCCGCCCGCGCCCGTGCGGCAAAATCGAGTATGCGCGCGACGTTCCCTGCCAGATCACCGACAACACAATTGATTTGAGCAATCGCGATTTTCATCTCGCTAATATATCATCAGCCCACCGATCGTTCTCAGCGCGCTTACAAAATTCCCGTGAAACCGTCCGCACCCGTTATAGAAGTTTGCGACTCGATCGCGGGGATACCGGCACAGGAGTGGAACGCGTTCGCCGGCGAAGATCCTCTGCTGCGACATGAATTCCTGCACGCGCTGCACGAGACCGGCTGCGCGAGTGCGAAATCCGGCTGGGCGCCGCAGTTTCTGATTCTGCGCGAGAATCGCTCATTTGCCGGCGCGTTGCCGCTTTACCTGAAATCCCACTCGTATGGCGAATATGTGTTCGATTGGGCGTGGGCCGACGCGTATCGACGGCACGGCCTCGATTACTATCCCAAGCTGCTTAGCGCAGTGCCTTTCACGCCGGTCAGCGGCAACCGGATGCTGGCGCGCACCGCGCAGCACCGGGCAGCCCTCGTCAACGCCGCGCTTCAGTTTGCGCGCGAAACCCGGGTTTCGTCGCTGCATTGCCTGTATCCGACCGCGCAACAGGCCGATGAACTACGTGATTGCGGCATGCTTCTGCGCCACGGCGTGCAATTCCACTGGCGCAACGAGAGTTATCCGGATTTTGACGCCTTCCTCGCCACGTTCAATCACGACAAGCGCAAGAAAATCAAACAGGAACGACGCCGCGTGCGCGATAACGGCATCGCCTTCGAATGGTTTCCCGGGCCGGCCATAACGGACGCGCTATGGGTATTTTTCAACCGCTGCTACCGCGAGACCTATCGCCAGCATCATTCGACGCCGTACCTGAACCTTGACTTCTTCCGCGCCCTCGGACGCGGCATGCCGGAGAATCTTGCGCTGATCGTCGCCATGCGCGAGGGCCGGCCGATCGCCGCGTCACTTAATATTCACAATGACAACCGGTTGTGCGGCCGTTACTGGGGCGCGCTCGAATACCATCCATCGCTACATTTCGAGACCTGCTACTACCAGGTGATCGAATTTTGCATCGCCAACGGCATTGCGGCATTCGAAGGCGGCGCACAGGGCGAGCACAAGATAGCGCGCGGGCTGCTGCCCGTGCAGACGCACTCGGCACATTGGCTTGCACATCCTCAGTTCGCCGCCGCGATCGAAGAATTTCTGCAACGGGAAACACGCGGCGTTGCGGTATATCTCGACGAATTGAACGAGCGCACGCCGTTCAAGCAACTGCCCGTCACCGGCGGCCCCGCGGATTTGCGTTGAAACAAAAACAAACGGCGCGCCTCGTAAGGCGCGCCGTCGCAGTTGAAGCAGGCTTGATTATTTCTTGGTATCGGCGGGCGCCGGCACGAGTGGCGCCACGG
>JBDSSV010000541.1:0-5071 GCA_039928535.1 Burkholderiales bacterium | reverse complement strand
TGCCATCGGGATAGCGGTTGCGGAAATTCAGCACGTTCTGCACCTGGAACATCTGGTGCACCGAGCAATGCCCTTTCCACAACAGCACCTTGGCCTTGCGGATCTGCTCCGGCGTAAGCCCGCCGAGAGGTTCGTCGAAATCCCACACCATCATCTCGTCGGGCGGGATGCCGATCATGTAGCCGCTCCAGCGCCCCAAATGCTGGTCGGGGAAAAACAGCACCTTCTCGCGCCGCGCGAACGACCATTCGAGCACCTGCTTGGCGTTGGTGGAGGTGCAGACGATGCCGCCGTGCTCGCCGCAAAACGCCTTCAGGTCCGCGGCGGAATTGATATAAGTGACCGGCGTGATTTTTTCGTCCGGGTCCAGCACTTCCGCAAGCTCGCGCCACGCACGCTCGACCTTCGCGAGATTGGCCATGTCGGCCATCGAGCAGCCAGCGGCCATGTCCGGCAGGATCGCCACCTGCGAAGGCTTGGAAAGAATATCGGCGACTTCCGCCATGAAATGCACGCCGCAGAACACGATGTAGTCGGCGTCCGTCTGGCTGGCCAGCCGCGACAACTGCAGCGAATCGCCCGTCAGGTCGGCGTGCTTGTAGACATCGGCGCGCTGGTAGTGATGGCCGAGTATCACCGCGCGCTTGCCGAGCGCCGCCTTGGCCGCGACGATGCGGACATCGCAGGCGTCGTCCTGCAGCGGCTTGAAGCGGTCAAATGCAAGTGCTGCAGCTGGCATGGAAAATGTCCCGGTGGTCGTAAAAGGGTTAGAACACTACCATACTATGACCAAAAATCCAGCGTAAGTTCAAACCGGTCGCGCGCCGGCGACCGGCGCGGGTTTATTGCGCTGGGGCAGTTCGCGTATGGCATCGGCATTGCTCCACGAAAACACCTTGTCGGCAGCATCGCGCCACGGCAACCATATGAACTGCAGATGCTCTCGCGGCGCCAGCGTCACGGGCACTTTCGCCGGCACGCGCAAACTGAACACGTGCTCCGTGTTGTGCGTGATGCCCGGCGCGTAACGCCCGCGCCAGCGCTGATAGATCTCATACTTGTTCCGCTTGCTCCAGTCGACGAGCGCGAAATCGCCCGCGTCGAGTCCGGTCTCTTCCAGAACTTCACGCCGCGCCGTTTGCGGTAACGTCTCGCCGGCATCCTGGCTGCCGGTGACCGATTGCCAAAAGCCGGGACGGTCGGCGCGCTCGAGCAGCAGAACTTCAAGATCCGGCGTGTGTATCACCACCAGCACCGAGACCGGTAACTTGTACCGATCACTTTGCGGTAACGGCTCAAATGCGGCCCCGCCGCGCGTCGGCGCGTCGAGCAATGCCATGAACAGCTTGCGCTGCGCTGACCAGTAGATGGCGGCGGCGGCGAGGATTTCAAGCAGCGCCGCGAAATCCGCCGGCGCACCGCGCGCGAGTTCGGCGCCATTGCTGACGTTCACGACGTAACCCGGCGCTGGCCGCCACGCCAGGTCTTCGAGGCTGTCGGCCAGCGCGTCGAAGTTGTCCCCGAAATCGCGCGGCAGCGCGAAGACGCTGCGGCAACTGGCCAGCAATTCCGGCTTGGAGCGGACGCCGGCGAGATCGAGATCGAACCACGCCAGACCGCCCGCACCCGCCTCTTCGCGCAGCGTGGCCATCGACGCCGGGGCGGCAAACACGCCGCAGTACGCGCGCTCGAGTAGAAAACCGGCGGAATTCTTCATTCGCGTATACGCCTGAACGTGCGGTAATGATCGTCGGTGTAATAATACTCGGCGTCTGTGCCGGCGATGATCCTGCGCGCACCCCGGCTGTGCGCGCCTGGCGTCGGCACCGTATATTCGCGATAGTAACCGCGGCGGCGCACCGGCAGCTGGCGCTCGTAGTTGGCGAACACCACGCCGTCGCGTTCGAACGTGTAAGGGCCGCCGCGCCTGATCGCCTGCAGCACCTGCTGCGCTTCGTGCGGCAGAGCGGCATGAAAAATTTCAGAAGTCGCGGAGCGCGCTTCCCCTCGCGCAATCGCGTCGCCGACCAACGGCGCTATGGCGGCGGCGCCGAACAGCCCGGCCGCCCACAGCAGCACTGCGGCCAGTGCACGCCAGCCCGCACGCCGCGGCGCTGGCGTCACATCCCGCCTACGGGTTTTGCTGGCGCAGCCTGATATGGAGTTCACGCAGCTGCTGCTCATCGACGGTGTTCGGCGCGTGAGTAAGCAGGCATTGCGCACGCTGCGTCTTGGGAAAAGCAATCACGTCGCGTATCGACTCGGCGCCCGCCATCATCGTCACCAGGCGGTCGAGCCCGAACGCGATCCCGCCGTGCGGCGGCGCGCCGTACTGCAGCGCCTGCAGCAGGAAGCCGAACTTGGCCTCGGCTTCCTCGGCGCTGATGTTGAGCGCGCGGAACACCTTGGACTGCACTTCCTGGGTGTGAATACGCACCGACCCGCCGCCGAGTTCCCAGCCGTTCAGCACCATGTCGTGCGCCTTGGCGCGCGCGCGGCCCGGGTCCGTGTCGAGAAAATCTTCATGTCGGTCGGCCGGCGCGGTGAATGGATGGTGCATCGCGTTCCAGCGCTTGCCCTCTTCGTCCCACTCGAACATCGGGAAATCCATCACCCACAGCGGCCGCCAACCGGCCTTTGCATAGCCTTTTTCATGGCCGATTTTAACGCGCAGTGCGCCGAGCGCGTCGCTCACGACTTTCGCGGTGCCGGCGCCGAAGAATACGAGGTCGCCGTCCTGCGCCCCCGTGCGCTCGACGATCGCCTGCAAGGCTTCGTCGGACAGGTTTTTCACGATCGGCGACTGCATCCCGTCGCGGCCTTTCGCGACTTCGTTGAACTTGATGTACGCGAGGCCTTTCGCGCCGTACACCCCGACAAATTCGGTGTAGGCGTCGATTTCGCCGCGCGTGAGCGAGGCGCCTTGCGGCACGCGCAACCCGGCCACGCGCCCGCCGGCGGCGTTCGCCGGCGCGGAGAACACCTTGAACGCGACGTTCTTCATCGCGTCCGTGAGCTCGGTCAGTTCCAGCGGCACGCGCAGGTCGGGCTTGTCAGAGCCGTAGCGCAGCATCGCTTCGTCGTACGGCATGCGCGGAAACGGACTCGGCAGATCAACATCAAGCACGTCCTTGAACACGCCGCGGATCATCTCCTCCATCAGCACCATGATCTCGTTCTGCGCCATGAACGAAGTCTCGACGTCGATCTGGGTGAATTCCGGCTGACGGTCGGCGCGCAGGTCCTCGTCGCGAAAACATTTGACGATCTGGTAGTAGCGGTCGAAGCCGGAGATCATCAGGAGCTGCTTGAAAAGCTGCGGCGACTGCGGCAGCGCGAAGAACTTGCCGGCATGCACGCGACTCGGCACCAGGTAATCACGCGCGCCCTCGGGGGTCGAGCGCGTCAGCATCGGCGTCTCGATGTCGATGAAGCCATGCTTGTCGAGGAACACGCGCACCGCCATTGCGACCTTGTAGCGCAGCTTCAGATTCTTCTGCATCTGCAGGCGGCGCAGATCGAGAAAGCGGTACTCGAGCCGCACGTTTTCGGACAGGTTATCGTCGTCCATCAGGAAGGGTGGCGTCAGCGATGGGTTCAGAATTTCAATCTCGCCGGCCAGTACCTCGACTTCACCGCTGATCAGATTCGCATTGACGGTCCCCGCCGGGCGTTCGCGCACCTTGCCCGTCACGCGCACTACGAATTCGTTGCGCAGCTTCTCGCCGGCCTGCAGCGCTGCCGGATAGTCGGGATCGCATACGACCTGCAGCAGGCCTTCGCGGTCGCGCAGATCGATGAAGATGACGCCGCCGTGGTCGCGCCGGCGGTGGACCCAGCCGTAAACGGTGATTGTCTGAGTGAGGTGCCGGCGGTTGATTAAACCGCAGTAGTCGCTGCGCATGATGTAAGACCGGTTCTGGAAAAAATTGGACGGGGACGCTCGCGCGCTGACGCTGACCGCGCGTATGCGTTTTATTTGCGACTTATTACGTCTAAGGGCGCTTATTCATTGACCGCCTGCTGGCGCGTCGGCTCCGACCGCGGCAGCATCTTGCCGTTGCGGCGGCCGTTGCTGTCGGGTGAAACGACGCCCATGGAAATAATGTACTTGAGCGCTTCGTCGACGCTCATGTCGAGCACGATGACTTCGGATTTCGGCATCATCAGGAAAAAACCCGACGTCGGATTCGGCGTGGTTGGTACGTAGACGCTCCAGTATTCGCCCTGCAGATGATTGACGACATCGCCGCCCGGCTGGCCCGTCAGAAACGCAATGGTCCACGAGCCGTCGCGCGGATATTGCACAAGCAGGGCCTTGCGGAACGCATGGCCGCCCGACGAGAAGAGCGTGTCCGAGACCTGCTTGACGCTGTTGTAGATCGACTTGAAAACCGGGATGCGGCCCAGGATGTTTTCCCAGAACCGCAGCAGGCGCTGGCCGAGCATGTTGGCGGCGACGAGGCCGGACCCGAACACGACAACGAGCGTCAGCAGCACGCCCATGCCCGGCACGTGCATGCCGAGCCAGTGCTCGGTCTGGAATTGCTCGGGCAGCAGCAGCAAAGTCTGGTCCATGGCGCTGACCAGGACGCTCAGCACCCACAACGTGATGCCCAGCGGAACCCAGATCAGCAAACCGGTAATGAAATACTTTTTCAACCGCAACCTCGCCCTGGCGTATTAATTACGTATGACCGAAACTGCGCGTCTAACTGCCTGCCGCCGGCGTGGTGGAAGAACCGGTCGCAGCCGGCGCGTCGCTCTTTTTCGACGGCGACTCCGCTGCCGGCTTGGCATCGGTCTTTGCCGCGGATTTGTCTTCGGACTTCGATTCGGATTTTGACTCCGCTTTCGATTCCGCTTTCGCTTCCGTTTTTGTGTCGCTCTTGTCCGCCTGCTTCGACGCGCCGTGCTTGAAATCGGTGGCGTACCAGCCGCTGCCTTTCAGCTGAAATCCGGCGGCCGTCACCATCTTGTTCAACGCGGGCTTGCCGCATTCCGGACAGTCTTTGAGCGGCGCATCGCTCAGCTTCTGCAGAAATTCCTTCTGGCAGCCGCACGCCGCGCA
>JBDSSV010000540.1:0-5377 GCA_039928535.1 Burkholderiales bacterium | reverse complement strand
CGGCCGGCGAGGGGATAGAACGCCGCCGGCGAGGAATATTTAAACCAATTGATCGTCATGACTTTCGTTGCCTATTCGACTGCGATGCGCACCGAGACAGCCGTTGCCCACGGTGCGAAGACCAGCGCTGTCAGCAATAGCGCACCGAGCACTGATAAATGCGCCGCCGCGCCCAGCCCTGCAGCGCTCGCTTCCACGGCGCCGGCGCCGAAAATCAACACCGGCACGTAGAGCGGCAGCACCAGCAGCGAAAGCAGCGCGCCGCCGCCGCGGATGCCCAGCGTCAACGCCGCGCCGACCGCGCCGATCAGGCTCAATGTCGGGGTGCCCAGCAGCAGCGATGCTAGCAGAACCGTCAACGCATCGGCATCGAGACCGAACTGCAGCCCCAGCAGCGGCGCGATGATCACGAGCGGCAAGCCGGTCGCCAGCCAGTGGGCGGATATCTTGCCCAGTACCAACAGCGTCAGCGTATGCGGCGTCAGTACGAGTTGTTCCAGCGTGCCGTCCACATAGTCGGCGGCGAAGAGGCGCACCAGCCCCAGCATGGACGCGAGCAGTGCCGCGACCCAGAGGACGCCCGGGCCGATTACGCGCAGCAATGCAGCATCTGAGCCGACGCCGAGCGGAAAGAGGCTGGCGACGATAGCGAAGAAAATAAGTAACGTCAAAAGGTCGGCGCGTCGCCGGAACGCGAGCAGCAGGTCGCGCTTCAACAGCGTCCCCATCGCGGTCGTTAGAGAACTATCATGCATGGGTGAGTTCGATGCGCTGCACGCTGGGCGCTTTGATAGCGACATCCTGATGCGTCGTAAGGACGACGATGCCGCCGTTGGCGACATGCGATTCGATCAGCGAGCGGGTCAGGTCCACGGCGTGCGTATCGAGCGCCGTGAAAGGCTCGTCGAGTATCCACAAGGGGCGTGCGGCCGACAGGCGCAGACGCGCGAGCGCGACACGGCGGCGCTGACCCTGCGACAGCGTGCGGCACGCCTGAGAATCGTATGCTCTAAGTCCAAACCAGCCCAGCGCGGCTGCGACGCCTGCTTCATCCGTTTCGATGGCGGCGAGTTTTGCGGAAAAATACAGGTTTTCAGCCGCGGTCAGCTCGTCCTTCACGCCGCTCGCATGACCCAGATACGCAATCTGCGCACGAAAAATTTCAGTGAGTGTGCTGATGTCGGTGCCGTCCCACCTTATCGTGCCTGCCGCTGGAGTCAGCAGGCCGCACAGCATGCGCAGCAGGCTGGTTTTGCCGCTGCCATTGGCGCCGCGGACTTCGAGCAAGGTATGCGAGGCGAGTGCGCAGGCCAGTCCGGCGAACAAGCGCCGCTCGCCGCGTTCGCACGCCAGGTCCTGCAATTCGAACGTACGCGTAGTCAAGGTCGCGACCGAGGAACGTCGTTACGCAAGTTTGCCGGTGCCGGCTTCGAGGAGCGCCCAAGCTGTGGGGCCGAGTTCGGCCTTCCAGCGCGTGTAAAAGCCGCCGGCAAGGCAACGGCGAAAACTCGCGCCGTCGGGGCGGTTGAAGCGCATGCCGCGTTGCGCGAGTACCTGCTCGAGAGTGCGGTTCAGGTCCATGGTGTGCGCGCGCTGGCGCGCGAAAATTCTGCGGACATTGCGCAAGACGATTTCCTGGGTGGCGGTGCCCAGATTGTGCCAGAACGCGGGATTCGCGATGAGGTTGAATCCCGACCACATATGCGACGTCAGCGCGATGCGTGTGGTGACCTCATCCAGCCTGAGCGACTGCGTGATCGCCAACGGGTTTTCCTGTGCGTCCACCCGCCGTTCAGCCAGCGCGCGGTGCAGATCCAGCACGAATACCGGCGTTGGCACTGCGCCCAGACTTTTGAAGGTGTCGTCGAAGATGCGGCCTTCCGGCACGCGTATGCGCAGTCCCGCCAGATCGTCTGCATCGCGAATTTCGCGCTCAGTCGTCGAGATATGACGAAAGCCGTTTTCCATCAGGCCGCACGGGACTGCATAGATGCCGCGCGTCGCGAGGTCGGCGCGCAGATAGTCGCCGAGCGCGCCGTCCATCAACGCATAAACCTGGTCTTCGCGCGTAAACGCGAACGGCATGCCCTGAATCTCGAACGCCGGCGACAGCGGCCCGAGCAGGCTGCCCATGACGATGTAAAACTCGAGGTCACCCCGCCTGACCTGATCGATGATTTCGCTGTGCGTGGCTTTTAAACCCGCGTTCTCCGCGTGCACGCTGATATCGACGCGGCCGCCGGTTTCGGCGCGCACGTCATCCCACAGTTCGACGAGGAACGGATGCACATGGCTGGCGACCGGCTGGTAATGGAACTGCCGCCCGCGCCATTGCGGCGACGTACTGTTCATTGGATAGAGTGGAGGATCGGCGAGCGACGCGTCACATCATCACGCGGCCGCCGTTGACGTCGAGCACCACGCCATTGATATAGGCGGCCGCGTCGGACGCGAGGAACAGCATGGCATTCGCGTGATCTTCGGAAACTGCCAGCCGCCGCAGCGGCACTTGCGCCGCGATGCGCGCAATGTCTTCGTCCGTGCGCAGCGCCTTGACGCGAGGCGTCAGCGTCGTAATCGGCGCGATGGCGTTGGCGGTAATGCCATCGGGGCCGAGTTGTTGAGCGAGGAAGCGCGTGAGCTGAATGACCGCCGCTTTAGCCGAGCCGTACGCCGGTGAGGAGGCCGCGGTGACGGTGCGTCCCGAGATCGATGCCACGCTGATAATGCGGCCGGCTGTCGATTTCTTCAGATGCGGAATCGCCGCGCGCGACATGAGGAAGACGCTGCGCAAGTTGAGCGTGATGGTCTTCTCCCATTCGTCGAGCGGCATGTCTTCCACCGTGGCGAGGCGGCCGTAGCCGCCGGCGCAGTTCACCAGCACGTCTAGACCGTCGAATTTGGCGACGATCGTAGACATTGCGTCGGCAACGGACTTTTCGTCGGTGACATCGGTACGCACGGCCAATGCCTTGCCTCCGGCGGCTACAACTTCTTTTGCAATGACGCCGGCGCCATCGGCATCGATATCGAGCAATGCGACGAACGCACCTTCTTTGGCGAAAGCGCGGGCGGTCACCGCGCCTATGCCTTGCGCGGCGCCGGTTATGGCAACGCTGCGTCCGGAGAATTCTGGATATGAAGGCATGAGTGATACTCGCAGATGAAAAAGCGCTTGGTTATCAGAGCGGGAAAATGCAGAAACTAAAACCTTGCCGCATGGAGCGAATGGTTATACGACGCCTTCCATGACTTGTACTTCAACCATGGCGCCGGCCGCCACATTGCCCTGATCGGTCGGCAGGATGATGAAGCAGTTCGCCTCCGCCATCGAGCGCAGGATGCCCGAACCTTGTTCGCCGGTCACGCGCACGCTCCAGTTGCCCGCTGCATCCTGCGTCAGCACGCCACGCTGAAATTCCGTGCGCCCAGGCGCTTTCTTGAGCGGGGTGGTGCAGGGCACCTTGAACGTCGGCAGCGGCGGCAGTGGATCGCGACCCGACAGTTTCAGCAGCGCATCGCGCACGAACTGGTAAAACGTGACCATGACAGACACAGGATTGCCGGGCAGGCCGAAAAAGTGTGCACCGCCGATGCGGCCGTAGGCGAGCGGGCGCCCGGGCTTCATCGCTATTTTCCAGAACACGACCTCGCCGAGACGCTCGAGCAGCTCTTTGACGAAATCGGCTTCGCCAACTGAGACGCCGCCGCTCGTGATGACGACGTCGGCGCAGCGTGCTGCTTCATTGAACGCCTGCTCGATCAGTTTCGGATCGTCGCGCACCACACCCATATCGATCACTTCGCACCCAAGCCGCGTGAGCATGCCGTGCAGGGTGTAACGGTTGCTGTCGTAGATCTGGCCGGCGCCGAGCGGCGTGCCGATCGAGCGCAGCTCGTCGCCGGTCGAAAAAAACGCCACGCGCAGTTTGCGGTAAACGGCGATTTCACCGATGCCCAGCGACGCAACGAGGCCGATCTCGGCCGGGCGCAGCAGTTCGCCGCGCTTTAACGCGACTTGGCCTGTCTTGAGGTCTTCACCGGCGCGGCGCAGGTTCTGGTTCAAGCGATGGCCGCCGCCTATCGTCACATTGTCGCCGGCCGCCTTAACGTGCTCCTGCATAACTATCGTATCGCAGCCGTCGGGTACGACTCCACCGGTCATGATACGCACGCAGCTGCCGGAATTGACCGCACCTTCGAATGGCACGCCGGCAAATGCAGTGCCGGCGATCTTGAGCGTGACATCGCTATCCGCCTTGAGGTCGGCGTGACGCACGGCATACCCGTCCATCGCCGAATTGTCGTGCGATGGGACGTCGAGCGGAGAAATCACGTCTTTGGCAAGCACGCGGCCGAGCGCTGCGCGTATGTGCACATGCTCGATCACGGCGACCGGCGTCAGAAAACGTGCGATGAACTCGCGCGCCTTCGGCACCGGCATCGAATCAGGATCGTAATCGTCCGCGCAGCTCGCGGCGCGTATGCTATTGGCGGGATCGTTCATGGTCGATAACCGGTGCGTGAGAGTCGAGGCGGGATTTTACCGGATTGCCGGCACCTGCATCATCGTCACCGTATTGGTGGAGGAATAGTAAGAGGTTATCATTCGTGACCGTGCCGGGAGACGGCAGGGAGGAGGATAGCTTGTTGTTTGAACGAATTGTGCAGGCCGGCTGGCATATGGGCCTAGCCGGTCTGCTGCTGTGTTGTGGCGTCGACGCCGGCGCGACGGAAGATATCCGACTTGCCACGACGACGAGTACGGAAAACTCAGGCTTGTTGAAGGTAATACTGCCGGTTTTCGAGGCAAGGTATGGGGGCAAAGTACGTGTCGTATCGGTCGGTACTGGCGCGGCGCTGAAACTCGGCGAGAACGGCGATGCCGACGTCGTGCTGGTGCACGCCCGCGAGCTCGAAGATAAATTCATGGCGGCGGGGTTCGGTTCCGTGCGCAAGGACGTCATGTACAACGACTTCATCATCGTCGGGCCAGCCAAAGATCCGGCCGGGGTGAGGGGCATGCAAGACGTCATTGCCGCGATGAAGAAAATAAATGCGAGCGGCGCCAAATTCGTCTCACGCGGCGACGCGTCGGGCACGCATGTCATGGAGAAAGATTACTGGAAGAGCGCCGGCGTGGAGACCAAAGGCGCGTGGTACGTATCCGCCGGACAGGGTATGGGGCAGGTGCTGACCATGGCGGGGCAGCTCGAGGCTTATACGCTGACCGACCGTGCGACTTACGCCGCGTACAAGGACAAAACCGGCTTGGTTACGCTGGTCGAAGGCGATCTGAAGATGGCCAATCCGTACGGCGTCATCGCGGTCAATCCGCGAAAGCGTCCCGGCATCAACAACCAGGGTGCCATGGCGT
>JBDSSV010000539.1:0-5000 GCA_039928535.1 Burkholderiales bacterium | reverse complement strand
CTGCTCGCGACTGCCGGCGACTACAAGCACGCGATACTCCACGAGTTCGCGTCGCTCGCCATGCTCGAGCAGCACTTCGCGCCGCACGAAGCGCAGGCGCACGATCCCGCGACATGGATGGGACGCGTGCGTCCGCAGCTTACGCATGCGCCGCGCTCGCCCGCGGTCGGGCAGAGGATCTGGCCGCCGCCCGGTTAGCACGACGCCGCACGGCCGCACGCGTTAACGATCTGTTACCGTTCGCCTATGCCGCCAACCAAATCCCGCTTCAAGCTGCTCGCGCCGCACAGCGGCAAAGCCGCGATGCCGTTCATCATGCTGGCGGCGCTGATCGACATGATATCGATCGGCATCGTCATTCCGGTGCTGCCGGCGCTGGTCGGCAGCTTCACCGAGTCGACCACGATGCAGGCGTTGTGGTACGGCGTGGTGGCATTTGCTTTCGGCTTTGCGAATTTTTTCGGCTCGCCTTTGCTCGGCGCGCTATCGGATTCTTACGGGCGGCGGCCGGTGCTGCTGATCGGATTTTGCGGCCTGACGCTGAGCTATTTCGCGATGGGGCTCGCCACGTCGTTGTGGATGCTGATTGTCATCCGCGCCGTTGGCGGCGCGATGCAGGCCAATGTGTCGGTCGCCAACGCGTACGTTGCCGATATCACGCCGGCCGGGGAACGCGCGGCGCGCTTCGGCAAACTCGCCGCAATGTCGGGCATAGGCTTCGCGCTCGGGCCGGTACTGGGCGGAGTGCTCGGTGCCGTCAACATGCAAATGCCGTTCTATGTAGCGGGCGGTCTCGCTGCCGTCAATCTGCTTTACGGATTTTTCGTGCTGCCGGAATCGCTGGCGCCGGCGAAGCGGCGCGAGTTCGCATTGAAGGCGGCAAGCCCGCTCCACTCTTTCCGCAAGCTCGCCCAATTGCGCGGGGTGGGCCGGCTCGTCACGGTGCTCGCCTGCGCCATGCTTGCGCACTACATGCTCTACACATGCTGGGTGCTGTACACCACGTTTAAATTCGGCTGGGGCCCGTATGAAAATGGCTGGGCGCTCGCGGCAATGGGTATCGTGACGGCTGTCGTGCAGGGCCTCCTGCTCGACCGCATTCTCAAGATCGTCAACCCGCGCCGCGTAGCGGTGCTGGGGCTCGTGTCGTCGATGCTGGCCTTTTTCGCGTGGGGCGCGGCGTGGGAAGGCTGGATGATGTTCGCCATTATCTTCATCAATCTGCTCGGGGTTACCGTCGCGCCCGCGATTCAGAGCATCATTTCCGGCACCGTGGACGCCAAAAACCAGGGCACCACACTGGGTGCGATCGGGGGCGTGAACAGCCTGATGGCGGTAATCGCCCCGCTGATAGGCACGCCGCTGCTCGCGCTGGTTTCGCATCTGGATATGGACGACTGGCGCGTTGGCGCGCCGTTCTATTTCTGCGCAGTATTGCTGGCCGCGGCGCTGACACTTGCGCTCTGGCAGTTTCGCGGCGAAGGCCGTAAGCGCCGCGCCTCAAAGTAGATCCGGAACAGGACGGAGTTTTGTACAGCGCCGCGCCTTCGTCGCGCAGATACATGCGTGGCTGGCGGTGCCCGTACGATGACGTCGGCAACGCGGCAGTTCAGGCCAGCGTCTTGTCTTTACGCAGTCTCTCCACCAGCAGATCGACGAACGTGCGCACTTTGGCCGGGGCCTGCCGGCCTTCGCGATGCAATACATGGACCGGCAGGCGCGGCGGCTCATGATCGCTGAGAATGACTTTGAGCTGACCTGAAGCCAGGTACGGCTCAATCTGGTAGGACAAGAGGCGCGTAACGCCGAATCCCTGCACGGCGGCGACGATCGCGGCTTCGTTGTTGGTCACGGTCAGCCGCGGCTTCACGCTGACGCCGACCACTTTCTTCCCCGCAACGAATTTCCAGTCAAAGGAAGTCGACACCGCGGTCGCCGTGATCACCGCATGCTTCGCAAGATCAGCGGGCACTCGCGGTGTTCCGTGCGCTTTGAGATAAGCAGGCGCTGCGCAGACGACGCGGCGGACATGACCGACGCCGGTCGCTCGCATCGTCGAGTCGGGCAGGTCGCCGATGCGGACGCCGACATCCATGCCCTCCTCCAGCAAATTGACCACCCGATCCAGGAACACCGCAGAAATGGCCACGTCCGGAAAGCGCCGCAGGTATTCGACGATGCCGGGCATCACAAACATGCGGCCGAACAACACTGGCGCGGTGATGGCCAATTGGCCGCGCGGCGCGGCGTGCACGCCCGCCGCGGATTCGTCGGCCTCGTCGGCCTCGGCGATGAGGCGCCGCGCGTGCTCAAGGTAGCGCAACCCGGCGTCGGTCGCCCGCACGACACGCGTGGTGCGGGTGAGCAGCCTCACGCCCAGGCGCTGTTCGAGCGACGCTATCGCCCGCGTGACGGCGGGCGGCGACATGCCGAGCCGGCGCGCTCCGCCGGCGAAACTTTCTTCTTCCGCCACCGCCAGGTAGACAGCCATGGTGTGAAACCGGTCCATATATTATTCCATTAATCGGAATAATATATTGTAAATCGTAAGTATTCTTCTTTCAATCGTAACTTGGCAAGATGCCGGTCAGTCGCAGCGCATAACGCGATGCGAACCATCCCCTTAGACTATCAAAAGGAAACTCGTCATGACCCGTATCGCCATCCCCGCCACCAACCAGACCCCTGCCGCCACGCGCCCACTGCTGGAAACCGTCAACAAGCAATTGGGTGTCGTGCCCAATCTGATGAAAGTGCTTGGCAACAGCCCGGCCGCGCTCGGCGGCTATTTGAGCCTCAACGGCGCGCTAAGCAAGGGCGCTCTCGGCCCCAAGACCAGCGAACGCATCGCGCTGGCCATCGCCGAAATCAATGGCTGCGGCTACTGTCTGGCAGCCCATACCTATCTCGGCAAGAACGTGGCGAAACTTGACGACGCCGAAATCGCCGCGAACCGCGACGGCACTTCAACCGATCCGAAAGCCGACGCTGCAGTGCGCTTCGCCGCGAAAGTGGCGCGCGTGCGCGGACACGTTGCGGACGCCGATGTGCAGGCCGTCAAAAATGCGGGTTTCAGTGACGCCGAAGTCATGGAAATCGTGGTTCACGTCGCGCTCAACACGCTGACCAACTACGTCAATGAAGTGGCCCAGACCGCGATCGACTTTCCCGCCGTCAGTTTGCGGCACGCAGCTTAAGATATCAGTGACGATGCACGCGACCACGGCGCCGGCGGCATGCAACTGTTGGCGCGGTGGCCTTAAGCACGAACAGGAGAAATCATGAACGGAAAATTCCAGGCCCCCAGCGACGTCGCATTCACCCCCGTGGTCAAGGCCATACAGGCGCGCAAAGGTTCGCGCCGCGCGTACGAGAAAATGGAAACCGGCGCCGGCTGGGCCACTTCCATTCCCGCGGACCTGGCTGGATTCATCGCCGCGCAGACCAGTGTTTTTCTCGGCACTGCGAACGCCGCCGGTCAGCCCTACATACAGCATCGCGGCGGTCCGCCGGGTTTTCTGCACGTGCGCGATGCGCATACCATCGCGTTTGCCGATTTTCGCGGCAACCGGCAATTCATCACCAGCGGCAACCTGGCGGAAAATCCGCGGGCGTTTTTATTCTTGATCGACTACGAAAATCGTCAGCGCATCAAAATCTGGGGCGAAGCGCGCGTGGTTGAAGACGATCCAGCGCTGCTCGCCGAATTGATGCCGCCGGATTACAAGTCGCGCGGCGAGCAAGTCGTACTGTTCAAAGTTTCCGCTTGGGATGCCAACTGCCCGCAACATATTCCGCAGCGGTTCGAAGCAGCAGACGTCGCACGCCTTCTCGCTGAACGCGACGCGCGTATCGCGGAACTCGAACAGGAAATAGCGCGCCTGAAAAACGACTAGATTCGGGCGTACGCTCTGGCGCGCACTAACTGGTCCGCGCACAGCTTGATAAGCCACGCCGCCAGCAGGACGACGAAGGATCCCGGCATGAGCAACACCAGGGCGCAGATGCAGTACTTGCGCAGATGAAAAGGCTACCCAGCCAATCGATTCTTAATAGGTTGCTCTGGCATATTTACGGTCGTTAGCCAATAGTCGAACGAAAGTGCCGCAATCGACAATCCCCCGGACGGGCTTACGAGAATCTGTGCCAATTACGCTGGCGTGTAGGACAAGGGCGACAGTTGAATGAGCAGTCGTCCGACATTCTTTTGACCGCCGCCCGTAAAAAATGGCGATTCAGGCAAGTTGCTTGATAAGGCTCGCGACGAAATGATAAAAAAAATAATGCACTGGGGCCGCCACCGGTTGCAGCTAGGCGGCATTTTCCTGCTGGTGTTCGTCGCGCTGCCCGCCATGGCGCAGGAACTGTCCATACTGAACGGCGTCACCAAGGAAATCCCGACGCACGACAATAGCTTCGCGTGGACCGTCGACTATTCCGAACCGATCAACAAGACCTTCTCGTGGAGTCTCGTGTACGTGAACGAGGGCCATTTAATCGACCATCATCGCGATGGCGTGGGCGCGCAGATCTGGGCCGGTTTCAACATGACGCCGCGCTGGTCGGTCAAGCTGGGCTGGGGCCCTTACCTGTATTTCGATACGGCAGCCAAGCCCGCGCCCGTAATCGCGGGCGATGACCACGCGATCGGCGCGATCACAAGCCTGGCGACGACCTTTCAGTACAGCAAGCACTGGGGAATAGAGCTGCGCGCCAACCGCATACTCACAAGAAAAAGTATCGATACGACATCGATCGTCGCCGGCCTGCGCTATCAGTTCGACGCCGCAGACCTGCCGGGGTCGGCGCAAAGCGCGGACTGGTGGCAGGCTAACAGCGCCAAACCGAACGAAGTCACGCTCTACGGCGGCAAGACCTACGTCAACAATTTCGAATCGGAAACGGCGACGGCATACGAGCTCGAGTATCGCCGCAGCGCGTCACCGTACATCGAGTGGAGCGTCGGCGCGTTGCGCGAAGGCAATCCCGGCCCGCTCAAC
>JBDSSV010000538.1:0-10790 GCA_039928535.1 Burkholderiales bacterium | reverse complement strand
GCGCGTTCTTCCTGCCGCGCGCTTAGCCGTTCGGCGCGCGTCTGGATGCGGATCGGATGCACGTTCGCAGGCAGTGCGGCAGAGGCGGCATTGGCAGAACCGGCTGCCGGATTTTTTGTCTTCATCTCGTACGGATCGGGATGCGGATTGATCGCGCCAGGAGTATCGACAGTGGTGGAATCCGCTTCACTCCAGCCGTCGGGACGTGAGCCGTGCGGTGCCATGAAAGCAGTGCCGCGCAAGTCGCGGATATCGGCAATCGCTGCGCCTTTGGCAAGCCGGTGCGTGAGTTCGACGATGGCGCGCTCGGCGTTGCCGAATATCAGCAGGTCCGCTTTCGAGTCCGGCAGGATGGAGCGGCGCACCTTGTCCGACCAGTAGTCATAATGCGCGATGCGGCGCAGGCTCGCTTCTATACTGCCGATGACGACCGCCGCATCCGCGAATGCTTCGCGGCAACGCTGCGAGTACACGATTACAGCTCGATCAGGGCGTTTGTTGGCCGCCGAGCCGGGCGTGTACGAATCGTCGGAACGTATCTTGCGATCCGCAGTGTAGCGATTGACCATCGAATCCATATTTCCAGCCGTCACGCCGAAATACAGATTGGGCTTGCCCAGCCGCGCGAAGTCGTCCGCCGATTGCCAGTCGGGCTGGCTGATGATGCCAACACGGAAACCCTGGGCTTCGAGCAGGCGGCCGACCAGCGCCATGCCGAAACTCGGGTGATCGATGTACGCATCGCCAGTAACGAGTATGACGTCGCAGGAATCCCAGCCGAGCACGTCCATCTCGGCGCGCGACATCGGCAGGAAAGGTGCGGTGCCGAAGCGCTGCGCCCAGTGCTTGCGGTAGGAGGTGAGCTGTTTGGGGGCGACTGCGTGCATGCTGGGCTATTCAGTTAAAACGTTATCCGTCTGACATCGCCGCCGCGTTAAGTATCCCGATCGCGACCGACACTGTGGCAAGAAAGATGGCGGGCGCGATTTTACCCTCATATACGTCGGCCGACAGTTTAGGCAGGATCAGGCGCGCGATCCCGTAGGCGAGGAGCTGCGCGGCCAGCCCCACGGCGCTCCACAGGAGCATGTCGGGCAGGCTTGCGCTCTGGGCGACGGCCTGCGCCAGCGGGCAGGTATAGCCGAGGATTGCGCCGCCTAATGACACCGCCGCCGCCGCATTGCCCTGGCGAATGAGCCCGATCTCCCAGGATGGCGTAATTGCGGTGTAAATCGCGACGAACAGGACCATCGCACCCAGCGCGACCGCGAAGTACAAAAGATGCAGCGCGACGCCCGTCAGTTCGATATTCAGCCAGGTGTTATCCATGCGGTTCTCCCTGTTGCAGATCAGTCAAAATAGTGCGGTACGAAATGGCTCATGTTGGTGGTGATCGGCGTCACGTCCTCGCGTATGCCCATGCCCGCAGGCTCGTCGCCGACGATCCACGAGCCTATCACCGGGTAGCACCCGTCGAATTCGGGAAGCTCGGCGCGGGCCTGATAAACGAAGCCTTCCGCGCCATAAAGTCCGCCGGTGCTGATCTCGCGCTTGCCGCCGGCGAATGTCACGTTGGCGCCTTCGCGCGACAAAAATGGTTTTTTCACGAAGCTGGTGCCGAGGTAGTCGGGCGTGAAATACGCGGGCAGCAGATTGGGGTGATCGGGGAACAATTCCCACAGCACGGCAAGTATGGCTTTGTTGGAAAGCAGGGCTTTCCACGGCGGCTCAACGACAGTCATATCAGCAGTCGTCAGATGCGCGCCGAAGGGTTCGTGCATCAGCCATTCCCACGGATAGAGCTTGAACCATGCAGGCACCGGCCGGCCTTCGAGATCGACGAACGCCGCGCCGTTCCAGCCGAGGTCTTCGACGTGCACGAACGCGGTCGCGAGACCGGCCTGCATCGCGGTATCGCGCAGGTACTCGACGGTGACGCGGTCTTCTTCATTGTCCTGCACGCACGAGAAATGCACAGTCGTTCCCGCCGGCCAGCCGGCAGCCAGCACGCGCCAGCGCGCGATGATTTTTTCGTGCAACGAGTTGAACTGGTCGGGGCGGCCAATTTCCTCCAGCCATTGCCATTGCGCGACTGCGGCTTCGAGCAATGAGGTCGGCGTGTCGGCGTTGTATTCAAGCAGCTTGGGCGGTTGGCGTCCGTCGTAAGCAAGATCGAAGCGGCCATAAAGAGAGGGGGCGTCCTGCAGCCACGAATGTTCGACGAACGGTATGCAGGCGGGCGGGATCAGCATCTCGTCGCAGCGCGCTTCGATGATGATGTGCTTGACGGCGGCGAGTGCCAATCGATGCAGTTCTTGCGTGGCCGCCTCGAGCTCGTCTATCTCATCGGCTGTGAAGCGATAGCACGCGGTTTCGTTCCAGTAATCGCCGTCGGCCGAATGGAATGTAAAACCGAGCGCCGCGAATTTCCTGTGCCAATCGGGGCGCGCGGGCGAGCTCAGCCGCTGCACGGTCAGCTGCCGATGGAGCCGAATGAACGCGCGGAACTGCCGAAACCGCCGCGCGGCGCGGAAATATTCACCGACTTGCTGCCCATGTAATCGCCGGTCAGCGGATGAACCGCGGGGCGGTCCGCGTTGCCGGACCACACATGTTTGCCGGCAGGCGTTTCGACGATCTGGTTGAAGCGCGGTCCGAAGATATATCCGCCGCCGCCGCTTGGACCCACCACGCCGCCGTGGGAGCCTGTGGCGGATGCGCTCTGACAGTTGGTTTCGCCCCAGTCCTGTACGCATTCCGGGCGTGCCTTGTATACGTAGCGGTCCTTGGGGATGTCCTGGTCCGAGCACGCGCCTATGAGCACGGTGCCGAGCGCCACCAGCTGCACATGGCTCGAGCGCCTGCCTTTCATTGCGTAGCTGCTGCAGAGCGGCTTGCCCACCATTGCTTGAGCCAGCCGGTATTGCCGCCGACCTCGACGATTTCACGCAATGCATCCGGCAGCGGCGGATACTCGCGCGTGCTGCCGCGTGTGTGATTGATGAAGAAACCGTTCTGGAAATCGACTTCGAGCGCATCGCCGGTTTCGCACATTTCAAGGACGTTGACGCAGTCGGTCAGTACGCGCACGCCGCAGCCGACAGCAGCGCGGTAGGCCAGGAACGGCATCGATTCGCAGACGAGGCCCAGGCCGAGCGCCTGCATCGCGATGTAGCCATTGGCTTTAGGTCCCATGCCGAAATTGCGGCCGGTCACGATGATATCGCCGGCTTGCGCGCGCTCGTGGAATCCCGGATCGGTCTCTTCGAACAAATGCGGGACGAGTTTGTGCGGGTCCATTTCGCGCGTAACGATCAGCCGGTTTGGAATGACGCCCCCAGGGTGCGGAACATCGTGCCCCAATTTGTAGCAGCGGCCTTTAAGCAGCCAGTTGAATGCGCTCATATATACGGCCGAGTATCACGAACGGCGCAACAACGTGTCAAGGCGCGCATTCCGGCGATTCCACAATTACGTGTTAATAAACAGCGATTAACGTGAACATTGACACTTTTACCTCAGGCTGGGCTGCAGCCTACGCAGAAATCAGTCGAAAAACCATTGCCAAGGTATTGTTTTTGGGTGATTATCTAACTGCCGTTCGATCATTGTTTCCGCACCTGTTCAAGGGTCGGTCAACGCGGAGAGACCATGGCTAAAATTGTTGTGTTCAATCAGAAAGGCGGCGTCGGCAAGACGACGACCACGTTGAATCTGGCGGCGCTGTTGGCGCGCCGCGGACGCACACCCTTGCTAATCGATCTCGACCCGCAGGCGCATTTGTCGGCGATCAGCGGGGTCACCGCCAGCGACGGCCGTGACAGCCTCTACGCGTTTTACCAGGATACAAAACCGCTCGCGCAACTCGTGCGCGAAGGCACCGGCGGTTGCCCAGTCATTCCTTCCCACCTCGACCTGTCCAAGGTCGATACTCAGTTCGGCAAAGGGCCGCAGGCGCTCTACCGGCTGCATTCCGGCATCGTCAAGGAAAACCTCAATACCGAGCGGCCGATCCTGATGGACGCCTGCCCGATGCTGGGAGTACTGTCGCTGAACGGGATATTCGCGTGCGATCGCGTGCTGATCCCGATTTCCGCCGATTACCTTGCGATCAATGGCGCGCTGCAGGTCGACAAGACCTTGCGAGCGCTGGAACGGGTGCTGAAGAAGCCGCCGATGAAACGTTTCGTGCTCACGCGCTTCGATTCGCGGCGCAAGATGTCGTGGGACATCGACAAGAAGCTGCGCGAGCGTTTTGGCGCGGAAATGTGCGAGACACGCATTGCGGAGAACGTCAGTCTCGCGGAAAGCCCGGCGCAGAGCTGCGACGTGTTCAAGCACGCGCCGGAAAGTCGCGGCGCCACCGACTATATGGCGCTGCTCGACGAGCTCGAAACGGCGGGCTTCCTCGCCTAGGAGGCTTTGGGCGGCTCGCGCTCGCCCTCTTTGCCGATCAGGTTGATCGCGCTTTCCAGATCGAAGCCTTCCTCTTTCACGACCTGGCGCAGCTCCGCGCAATCGAGGATTTCGCAGCGATGGTAGATTTGGCTGACTTTGTGTTCGGCCTCGGCGCGGTCGCGCGCGGTGACTTGCAGGTTGTCGACCACCATGCCGCCACGCGTTTTGATCTTGAAGCCGAATTTGATCACAGGCTGCTGCCCCGGTGCCGTTGGTGCGCCGATTATCCCACGGCCGCCGCCGCATGCGCTGTTGCGCGCATCACGGTTCGGATTTGAGGCTCTCGCGGTAGACTTTGAAGCGGGCCGAGTAATGATCGGCGGTTTCATTGATCCGCTGGATTTCCGCGGGCGATAGCTGACGCACGACGCGGCCGGGCGATCCGAGCACCATCGACCCGTCGGGTATCGTTTTGCCTTCCGCGATCAGCGAATTGGCGCCAATCAGGCAGTTCTTGCCGATGACGGCGCCGTTCAGGATGACGCTTTTGATGCCGATGAGGCTGCCGTCGCCTATCGTGCAGCCGTGCAGCATGGCCATATGCCCGATGCTCACGTTTTTTCCCAATGTGAGCGGGAAACCCGGATCGGCGTGCAACACGCAGCCGTCCTGCACCTGCGAGTTTTCGCCGATGGTGATGATGTCGTTGTCGGCGCGCACGACAACGTTGAACCACAGGCTCGCGTCGTTCTCGAGCACCACGGAGCCGATTACGGTGGCGTTGGGCGCAATCCAGTAATCGCCCTTGGTGACGATTTTGCGGTCGCCAATCGAATATTTCATGGTGGAGTTCTTAGTTGGAGAGGATGAAACGCAGGTGATTATACCGTGCGGCGGCCGGCCCAAATAAAAACGGGGGCTGGAGGCCCCCGTTTTGAGCTGCGGCCTGCGCGAATTACAGCAGCGGCACGATCAGCAATGCGACGATGTTGATGATCTTGATCAGCGGATTTACTGCCGGACCCGCCGTGTCTTTGTACGGATCTCCAACGGTGTCGCCGGTCACCGCGGCTTTGTGCGCTTCAGAGCCCTTGCCGCCGTGATGGCCGTCTTCGATGTATTTCTTGGCATTGTCCCAGGCGCCGCCGCCGGTCGTCATGGAAATAGCGACGAAGAGTCCGGTGACGATCGTGCCCATAAGCACGCCGCCCAAGGCCTGCGCCCCGGCGTCGGGGCCGCCCAGCCAAGAGAAGCCGACACCGACCACGATCGGGATCAGCACCGGCAGCAGCGACGGGATCATCATTTCCTTGATCGCGGCCACGGTCAGCATGTCCACGGCCTTCGAATAGTCCGGCTTCGCAGTGCCTTCCATGATGCCCTTAATTTCCTTGAACTGGCGGCGCACTTCGACTACCACCGAGCCGGCGGCCCGGCCGACCGCTTCCATCGCCATCGCGCCAAACAGGTAGGGCACCAGGCCGCCGATGAAGAGTCCGATGATCACGTAATGGTTCGACAGATCGAAGGTGACGTGTCTACCGGCGGCTTCAAGTGCATGCGTGTAATCGGCGAACAGCACGAGGGCCGCAAGACCTGCCGAGCCGATGGCATAACCTTTGGTCACTGCTTTGGTGGTGTTGCCGACCGCGTCGAGCGGATCGGTAATTGCGCGCACGCTGTCCGGCAGCCCCGACATCTCGGCGATGCCGCCGGCGTTGTCGGTGATCGGGCCGTAGGCGTCGAGCGCAACGATGATGCCGGTCATCGACAGCATGGATACGGCGGCGATCGCGATGCCATAAAGTCCGGCGAAAGCGTAGGCGCCATAGATTGCCGCGCACACGGCGACGACCGGCCAGGCCGTGGACTTCATCGACACGCCGAGGCAGGCGATAATGTTGGTGCCATGGCCGGTAGTCGACGCGGCGGCTATATGTTGGACCGGCGCGTATTCGGTCGCGGTGTAGTACTCGGTGATCACGACCATCAATGCCGTCAGCACCAGCCCGATTACCGCGGCGCCGAATAGTCTCATTGCCGAGAGACCCTCATAAAAGGTGCCGATGTCGCCCATCAGCGTCTGCGTGACGAAGTAGAACGCAATCAGCGCCAGCACGCCGGAAACCGCGAGCCCGCGGTAGAGCGCGTTCATGATTTTGCCGCCGGCGCGCGCCTTTACGAAATAGCAGCCGGCGATCGACGCCAGGATGGACACGCCGCCCAGTACCAGCGGGTAGGCGGCCGCCCGTATTGCGATTATCGGGTCGGCAATCAGCAGCGCACCGAGCACAATGGTGGCGACAATGGTGACCGCGTAAGTCTCGAACAAGTCGGCCGCCATGCCGGCGCAATCGCCGACGTTGTCGCCGACGTTGTCGGCGATCACCGCCGGATTGCGCGGGTCGTCTTCGGGGATCCCGGCTTCGACTTTGCCGACGAGGTCCGCGCCGACGTCGGCGCCTTTGGTGAAGATGCCGCCGCCCAGCCGCGCGAAAATCGAAATCAGCGAGCCGCCAAAGGCGAGACCGACCAGCGGATGCACGACCTGCTGCAGAGTCGCGCCAGCAGGCGCGGTACTCAGCAAGAACCAGAAAAATCCGGTGACTCCCAACAGGCCGAGACCGACGACAAGCAGGCCGGTTATGGCGCCGCCACGAAAGGCGATGGCCAGCGCTTCGTTGAGACCGGTGCGTGCCGCTTCGGCAGTGCGAACGTTGGCGCGCACCGATACGTTCATGCCGATGTAGCCCGCGAGGCCCGAGAGCAATGCGCCGATCGCGAAGCCAATCGCAGTGGTCCAGTGCAGCATGAGGCCGAGCGCCACAAACAGGACCGCGCCGACGATGGCGATGGTAGTGTACTGGCGGTTCAGATAGGCGGTCGCGCCCTGCTGAATGGCGGCGGCGATCTCGCGCATGCGTTCATTGCCGGCAGGCTGCTTGATAACCCACAGTGCCCAGACGATGCCGAAAATGATGCCGATCGCCGCGCAGCCCAGCGCGATGATCAATCCATTGTATGCACTCATGCTTCCTTCTCCCTTAGTGTTTTCGGCCGGGTGGGCGGCCGCTAGGTGCTGCAAAGTTGCGTATTATATAAGAGCCGCCGTCGCGACCACGCATCAATTTCAGATTTTGAATGCGGTGGCCAGCTTTTTCGGCACCGCGACGTTCTTAAGCTTGACGTAATCCGGCAAGCCGTTCTTGAACGGCGGATAGTCCTCGCCCGCAATCAGCGGCGACAAGTACTGACGGCACTTCGCGGTGATATGAAAACCGTCGTCGCTGATGAAGTCGCGCGGCATCATTTTTTCCTTGTTCGCGATGTCCTTCAGGTCGGCGGCTTCGACCGTCCATTTGTACGGCTTGTTGGATTTGCGCACGATGACGGGCATGACGGCGTTGCGGCCCTGCAAGGCGAGATCAACCGCGGCTTTGCCCACGGCGTAGGCCTGCTGCGCGTCGGTTTTCGACGCGATATGGCGCGCGGAGCGTTGCAGGTAATCGGCGACCGCCCAGTGATACTTATAGCCGAGCTTGTCCTTGACGAGGTTGGCGATCTGCGGCGCGACGCCGCCGAGCTGTGCGTGCCCGAATGCGTCTTTGAGGCCGGTCTCGGACAGGAACTTGCCGTCGGCATTGCGTATGCCTTCGGACACGCCGATCGCGCAGTAGCCGTGTTTTTTTACGACCGCATCGACGCGCGCGATAAATTTTTCCGCATCGAACGTGATCTCGGGGAACAGCAGGATTTGCGGGGCGTCGCCGTCTTTTTCAGCGGCGAGCCCGCAAGCGGCGGTGATCCACCCGGCGTGGCGGCCCATCACCTCGAGCACGAACACCTTGGTCGACGTCCGCGCCATCGACGCCACATCGTAGCCCGCTTCGCGGATGCTGGTGGCGACGTATTTCGCCACGGAGCCAAAGCCCGGGCAGCAGTCGGTGACGACGAGATCGTTGTCGACGGTTTTCGGTATGCCGACGCAAATGACCGGATAGCCGAGCGCGCCGGAGATCTGCGACACCTTGTATGCGGTGTCGGCGGAGTCATTGCCGCCGTTGTAGAAAAAATAGCCGATGTTGTGCGCCTTGAAGACCTCGATAAGGCGTTCGTATTGCGCGCGGTTTTCCTCGAGCCCTTTCAGCTTGTAGCGGCAGGAGCCGAACGCGCCCGACGGCGTATGGCGCAGTGCGCGGATCGCGGCCGGCGATTCTTTGGACGTGTCGATCAAGTCTTCGGTCAACGCACCGATGATGCCGTCGCGGCCCGCATAAACTTTGCCGAGCTTGTTCTTGTGCTTGCGCGCCGCCTCGATGACGCCGCAGGCGGTGGCATTGATCACCGCCGTCACGCCGCCCGACTGGGCGTAGAAAACGTTCATTTTTGTCATGGCTGTGACCTGCAAATTGAGTGCGCGTAAGCGCCGGGGAACGACTGAAATTGCAGCGGCGATTTTACCATTGCTGCCGCGCCCGCTGCGGTTGGCGCGCAGCAGGAAATCAGCGGCTGTCGCGCTGCGACAGGGCGCCGAACATCTTGTCGCGGATATGTTCGATCGGCCCGCGGCCGTAGAGGTTGACGTAGGTCGGCGCGCGCGGATCGCGGCTTTCCGCCCACTGCAGGTAGTAATTGATGAGCGGCTTGGTCACTTCGTGGTAGCTCGCGATGCGGCGCGTGACGGTTTCTTCATTATCGTCGAGCCGCTGCACCAGCGGCTCGCCGGTCAAGTCGTCCTTGTCCGGGACGCGCGGCGGGTTGAATTCGATATGGTAGGTGCGGCCCGACGCCGGGTGGACGCGGCGGCCGCTCATGCGGCGCAGAATCTCGACGTCGCCGACTTCGATCTCGATCACGAAATCGACGTCGATGCCGGATTCGCGCAGCACTTCGGCCTGCGCAACCGTGCGCGGAAACCCGTCAATGATGAAGCCGTCCAAGCAGTCGGCCTGTGCAATGCGTCTTTTCACCATGTCGGTCACGAGCTGGTCCGGCACCAGGTTGCCGGCGTCCATGTACGTGCTCGCCTCTTTGCCGAGCGCGCTGCCGGCTTCGATTTCGGCGCGCAGCATGGCGCCGGTCGAAATCTGCGGGATGCCGTAGCGTTTGATCAGGAATTGCGCTTGCGTGCCTTTGCCGGCGCCGGGCAAGCCCAGCAGGATGATGCGCATCATGATGGTTTCTTTGGTGTGCTCTGGCGCGCACTCTGGGGCGCATCTGCCAGCTGAAAAGGCAACAACCGCCGGTTAATGAAGGTGCGGATTATACCGGTTCCGGCGTGGCGACGAAATGCAGCGCGCGCGGGCGCTAGCGGCGCTCGCGAGTATGGGCCTGTACGCGTGCAAGATCCGCGGCGGTGTCAACGCCAGCATGCGGCGCAGCCGGCAGCACTGCTACGCTGATCCGGTGGCCGTGCCACAGCGCGCGCAATTGCTCCAGCGCCTCGAACTCCTCGAGCGGCGCGGGCGCCAGCCGCGCGTAGCGGGCGAGAAACGCGGCGCGATACGCATAAATGCCGAGATGGCGATACGCCGGCAAGCCGTGCGGCACGGTCGCGATGCCGTGCGCGAAGGCGTCGCGTGCGTAGGGTATCGGCGCACGGCTGAAATACAGCGCATATCCGTTTTTGTCGAGCACGACCTTGACCACGTTGGGATTGGTCAGCTGCGCGGCCTCGTCGAGCGGGCAGCACAATGTCGCGATTGCGGCGTCCGCATGTGCTTCGAGCTGGCGCGCGGCGGCGGCGATCGCCGCGGGATCAATCAACGGCTCATCGCCCTGCACGTTGACGACGATGGCGTCAGGCACCAACCCGCGTTGCGCCGCGACCTCCGCGATGCGGTCGGTGCCCGACGCATGGTCCGCGCGCGTCATGACCGCGTTAAAACCATGAGTTGCGACGGCATCGGCAATGCTCTGATGGTCGGTAGCCACGATCACTTCCGTCGCACCGCTGGCGCGCGCGCGTTCGGCGACGTGCACGACCATCGGTTTGCCCGCGATGTCGGCCAGCATTTTGCCCGGCAGCCGCGTCGAGGCATGGCGGGCAGGTATGACGACGATGAAATTCATTCGAAGGCGTGAGGGGTGAGGCGTGAGGCGGGAGGCGTGAAGACATCAAGGCTTTTCCCCCCACGCCTCACGCCTGACGCCTCACGCATCAAGCCTCTTCCTCCGGCGCCAGCTTGCGCGCCTCATCTTCGAGCATGACCGGTATGCCGTCCTTGACCGGATAGGCGAGGCGGTCTGCCTTGCAGATCAATTCCTGCTTTTGCTTCAGGTAAAGCAGCGGCCCCTTGCAGATCGGGCACACCAGGATATCGAGCAGTTTGGAATCCATCTGTCTACCGTATTCCGATCTTTTGCAGAACGAGTTCGTCAAGTGCGCCGTC
>JBDSSV010000537.1:0-6130 GCA_039928535.1 Burkholderiales bacterium | reverse complement strand
CTCTCCGGGGATTACATCAGGACAAAGAATTGAGAACAGAACACGACTTTATATCTACTCAATCCTCTTCCCGCCTGCATCCCCCTAGCCTTGTAAACCTCCGCCGCTTCCGGCGACGACAGATACTTCAACAACGTGTCAAACCAAAGTAGAGATGTCCCCATTTTCTGCCAAGTAGAAATGTCCCCTGCATCTGATCGCGATGGACGTATGCCAGTCATCTCAAAGGGCTGCCTGATCGGGCAGTTTTTGAGACGAGCTGCGGTTTGATTGCGCGCTTCCAAGGGTGGTGCGGTGGCTGCTTGCGCCCAGTTGAACGCGTTCGGGTTAGCGCGGCATCTACTCGTACATTGAGTGTCTTATCATCGGTGACTCGAGATTCGGCAAGCTGGGCATGCCGATCAAAGACCCGATAGGGCAGAACCTCTTCTCCATTGAGCAGAATCAGCGTGTGATCGGAGGCTTGGCAGACCGTGATCTTCTTTCCGCGCAGACCGTAGCGCAGCGCCGCCCCTGTTTGTACCTGATACAACCTTCCGGCAAACTGGCAGGACAGTGCTTTGGAGAGCGTGCGCACATATTGCAGCGAACAGATTCTCTGCAAGGCCGCTGCTGACTGATCGACGGCGGCGTGCGCATCCTCGGCATGGCGCGGCATCACCGCGAAACGTGCGTTATGGCGAGCAATGGCCGTCGGCAGCCAACGGTTGGCGGCTTGCCGATCACTAACACCGGCCAGGCGCATGGCTTTCACCCAGCGGTCCTGCAAGGTCTTGAACAGGCGCTCGATCCGCCCCTTGGCTTGCGGACTGTGGGCCAGGATGCTTTCGATCCCCAGTTGTTTGACTGCGCGCTCGAACTGCGTCGGCGCCGGATCCTCCGGATCATGCTTGGTGAAAATACCATGCCGATCGCTATACAACGCCACCGGCCGTCCGTGCTTGCGCAGATACGCCCGTAGCGCATCCAGATAAGCAAGGCTCGACTCCACCGGCTCAAAGCGAGCATAGACGATCTTCCCCGTCGCATCGTCGATGAAGGCCACCAGCGTGCAGCGTGGCCCACGGCCTTCGAACCAGTCATGCGGGCTGCCATCAATCTGCACCAGTTCACCAAAACGAGCGCGTCGCTCGCGAAGACCATGTACCACACGCCGAGCCTTACGCTTGCTCGACCACAGCCCTGCTTGCTTCATCCAGCCGCGCAGCGTTTCCACACAATGACCGTAGCCGTCTTGCTTGCGCAAATACTCCGCCGCCAGCGTCGGACCAAAGCCTTCATAGCGTACCCGGATTAATTCGAGCACACGCGATCGCTCTACTTCCCCGATTCGCTGATTGCTCGGTTTCCCACGTCGCTTCGATACCAAACCCGCGGCCCCTGCCTGCCGATAGCGGCGGCACAGTCGCTTGACCTGCCGTACCGAGAGCTTCAAACGTCCCGCCGCTTCGCCCTGCGTCAATCTCGAATCCACCACCGCCTGCACCACCTCAAGCCGCGACAACTCCTTCCGGCTCATCTGAATCTCCCCGTCCATGCAATGCCTCCTTACGTCGACAAGGGGACATTTCTACTTGGTTAACAGGGGACATTACTACTTGGGGCTAACAGGGGACATTCCCACCACCGGGTGCTGAAGCGATTCGGCGCAAAGCCCAATCATTTGTGTTTATGTCATTTTTGACATATACTGGATTCGATGAAAAAAGCCGACAAGCCGCTGGCCTGGCTGCATGGCGAAATCAAGACCCCGCCATTTTCGTCGAACGCACGCATCGAAGCAGGGGTTTTGCTCCGCCGGCAACGCGGAGAAGTACTTTCACTGCGCATACAGGACGAGCGGAAGATCTGGCGGATCGTGTATCACATCGACGCTGATGCGATCGTAATACTCGAAGTGTTTGCCAAGACTACACAGCAGACACCCAAGTCGATAATCAGAGTTTGCAAGGCAAGATTACAAAGTTACGCATCGATATGATATTAAAGGAGCCGTCTCATGAACAGCACAAAGCTTAAGAAACTGCGCACCGCTGGCTGGAAAGTTAGCAGCGCGAAGGATTTTCTAAATTTGAGCGTTGAAGAAGCCATGCTGGTCGAACTCAAGCTCTCACTGACCAGCGCCCTTAAAGAAGCGCGGCAAAAACGCCATATCTCCCAAACCGACCTGGCGGCACGGCTTGGCTCCAGCCAGTCGCGCGTAGCGAAGATTGAAGCAGGAGATCCATCGGTATCGCTCGACCTCATCGTGAAAGCGTTGTTCGCAACGGGCGCAACCCGCCGGGAATTGCAGCGTGCGTTTACGGCGACGGAAAAGATTGCCGCCTGAGCGATCGACTCACGATTCCATCTTTCTCCGTCTTCGCTAACTATGGGAAATACATCATGCTGGATCTGAAAGACAAGATTGCATTCGTCGCGGGCGCGGGCAGCGTCGGGCCGGGCTGGGGCAACGGCAAGGCGACCGCGGTGTTGCTCGCGCGCCAGGGCGCGAAAGTGTTCGCGACCGACCTCAAGGAAGCCGCCGCCAACGAAACACGCGATGTGATCGCGAAGGAAGGCGGCGAATGCGTCGTGCACCAGTGTAATATGACGGCGGCGGACGAAGTGCGCGCTGCGGTCGAGGCCTGCGTGAAACGCTACGGCCGCATCGACATCCTGATCAACAATTGCGGCGGCTCGGCGGCAGGCGATCCGGTGGCGATGAGCGAAGAGGTGTGGGACGCGCAGCTCGACCTCAATCTCAAGACGGCGTTCATGGGCTGCAAGTTCGTGCTGCCCGTGATGGAAAAGCAGAAGACCGGCGTCATCGTGAACATCTCTTCCATCGCGGGCTTCCGCCACCAGATCGCGGGCCGCGTCAACGTCGCCTACAGCACGGCCAAGGCGGGCCTCGCCGCTTTCAGCCGCTCGACCGCGATGGCCTATGTTAAGAAAGGCGTACGCTGCAACACAGTAATCGTCGGCACGATGCATACGCCACTGGTTGAAGAGCGCCTCGTTAAACAACTGGGCTCGGGGGACGCCGCGACGCTCATCGCGCAACGCCATGCCGCCGTGCCGATAGGCTTCATGGGCACGGGCTGGGACACCGCGAACGCCGTCGTGTTTCTTGTCTCCGACGAAGCACGCTATATCACCGGCATCGAGCTCACGGTCGACGGCGGCATCAGCGCGGGACGTGTTTAGCCCGCGCGCCGCGGGTTGAGATGTCCCCGCCGCGCCGCTAGAATCGAGGCCTCGCAGTCCCTTCTTCCAACCTGCTATCCGCAAGATCCCCTGGAGCAACCATGCCCGAAGCAAAAGACGATCTGCCGTTGTCGCCCTATTTCGTGCTCGACCTGACGCGCGCACGCGCGGGCCCGACGGCGGCGCGCCAGCTCGCAGACTGGGGCGCCAACGTCGTCAAGGTCGAAGAGCTGACCAAGCCCGGCGACGAAGACAACGCGTGGGATGTGCGCCACGGCTCCGACTTCCAGAACCTGCACCGCAACAAGCGCAGTATTACGCTCAACCTCAAAGACCCCGCGGGCCTCGCGATCTTCAAGAAGATGGCGGACAAAGCCGACGTCATCATTGAGAACTATCGTCCCGATGTGAAGCATCGCCTCGGCATCGATTATGAAACGCTGAAGAAAACTAATCCGCGCCTTGTGTATGCGAGCATTTCCGGCTTCGGCCAGGACGGCCCGTACGCGAAACGGCCGGGACTCGATCAGATCGCACAGGGCATGAGCGGCCTGATGTCGATTACCGGCCTGCCCGGCACGGAGCCGACGCGCGTCGGCATCGCGATTTCAGACAGCGGGTCCGGCGTCTATCTGTCGTTCGGCATCATGGTGGCGCTCCTGCAGCGCGAACGCACTGGCGTCGGCCAATGGGTCAATACGTCGCTGGTGCAGGCGCTGGTGGCGTTGATGGATTTCCAGGCGGCGCGTTTTCTGATCAGCGGCGAAGTGGCCGGGCAAGCCGGTAACGATCATCCGACCGCGGTGCCGCAGGGCGTATTCAAAACGTCGGACGGCTATATCAACATTTCGGGCTCGGGCGCCATGTTCCCGCGCCTGTGCAATGCGATCGAGCTACCCGAACTCATTACGCATCCTGATTATGCCGACTTCAAGCTGCGCTCGAAAAATCGTGGCCCCCTCAACGCAGCAATCGGGGCAAAGATCGCGCAGCGCCCGAGCGCCGAGTGGGTCGACCTGCTCAACAAGGCGGGCGTGCCGTGCGGCCGGATCAATACCATCGACCAGATGTTCGCCGATCCGCAGGTTCAGCATCTCGGCCTCGCGCAGCCCGTCGACCACCCGACGCTCGGTCGCCTGAATCTCGTGGCCCAAGGCGTCAACGTCGGCAGCACCAAGCCGCCCAAACTGCGCACCGCCACGCCGGAACGCGGCCAGCACAGCGACGAGATACTGCGCGAGTTCGGTTACAGCGATGCGGAGATCAAGTCGCTGCGCGAGAAAAAAGTCATCTGACAAGCGCGTAGGCTGTACCCATCCTCTCCTTCGCCCCGAAGGAAGTCCGCATAATCACGGCATGCGAAATTTGTCTCCACTGTTGTTGTTACTTGCTGTGCTCGCCGCGCAGGCGCCGGCGCAGGAGGCCGCCGCGCCGCGCTATGCAACAGCCGCGCCGGGCGCCGACGGCATCGGCAAGATTTTTCAGGGCCGCGAGATCGCGCACGTGATGAGCTATCACGGTGCGCAGTGGCTCGAGCGCACGGAACGGGTCGACGAAGAAAAACCCGCGCGGGTGCTCGCCGCGCTCGAACTCAAACCCGGCATGACCGTCGCCGATATCGGCGCGGGCACCGGCTACTACGCCTGGCGCATGGCGCAGCGCGTGGGGAATGCCGGCACGATATACGCCGTGGACATCCAGCCGGAGATGATTGAGTTACTCGAAAAGCAGATGGCGCGGCGCGGCGTCACGAACGTCAAGCCCGTGCTCGGCACGTTGAGCGATCCGCGCCTGCCCGCCAATGCTCTCGACCTCGTAATCATGGTGGACGTGTATCACGAGTTCGAATTTCCATACGAGATGCTGGCGGCCATCACGCGCGCCTTAAAACCCGGTGGCCGGTTGGTGTTTGTCGAGTTCAGGGGCAACGACCGGAACGTGCCCATCAAGCCGCTACACACCATGACCGAAGCCCAGGTGCGCCGGGAAGCCGCGCTGCATCCGCTCGAATTTGTGCAAACAGTCGGCGGCCTGCCGTGGCAGCACATTATTATTTTCCGGAAAACGAAGTAACGCGCGCCCGGCCTGACATTGGATTCCTGCTAGACTGACTTACTGGCCGTCCGTGCTGAGGTATCGAAGCATGAGCGGCGATTGACGCCCTTCTAGACATCAGGGCGAACGCATCTTACCTCAAGGAACCCGCATGGCCGCCAAACCTCCGCTCACTATCGATATCGTCTCCGACGTAGTCTGACCCTGGTGCTTCATCGGCAAGCGCCGCCTGGAATCTGCCCTGCAGATGTACCGGGAGCAAAACCCCGATGAAGAACCGCCGGCCGTGCGCTGGCTGCCGTTTCAACTGAACCCCGACCTGCCGGAAGAAGGCATTTCGCGCCAGGATTATATCGAGCGCAAGTGGGGCAAGGCCGGAAATAAATACGAACGCGTCGCCGCCGTCGGCCGCGAAGTCGGCATCGACTTCAAGTTCGACGACATCAAGGTGCAACCCAACACCGTGAATGCGCACCGGCTCATGTTGTACGGCACCAAGCACGGCCGCGAGGACGCCGTCGCCGAAAGCCTGTTCAAAGCGTACTTCATGGAAGGCGCCGACCTCACCGCCAGAAAAACGCTGGCGGATATCGGCGAGCGCGCGGGTCTCGAGCGCGATCTGCTTGAGAAGTATCTCGACTCGGACGAAGACACAGCCGAAATCCTGAAGGGCGATCTCGAAGCGCGCCAGGGCGGCGTCAACGGCGTGCCGTTCTTCATCTTCAACCAAAAGGCCGCCATCTCAGGCGCGCACGAGCCCGAAACTTTGCTGAAAGCGATGATCGAATCGACGAAAAACTGAGGCAGCGCGCGCCGAGCCACGTTCGGCGCGCGCCGGCAGTGCGGCTTAAATCTTCTGCAACTGCTCCATCAGCTCTTTGCTTTC
>JBDSSV010000536.1:0-4805 GCA_039928535.1 Burkholderiales bacterium | reverse complement strand
TGGTGCCGCAATCGATGTAATGGATGCCGCTGCGCTGCAACGCTTTAGCGCGCTTAATGTCATCGCGATAGTAGCTGTTGCCGCCGTCGATGATGATGTCGCCGGCGTCGAGGACTGCGGCAAGTTGGTCTATCGTCTCGCCGGTGACGCCCGCGGGCACCATCACCCACATCGCGCGCGGCTGCGGCAGTTTCGCGGCGAGTTCAGCGAGCGAATGCGCACCGCGCACGCCGCGGCCCGTCATTTTCTTTACGACGGCCGGGCGCACGTCATAAACGACGCATTTGTGCCCTGCCTTTGTCAGGCGCTTCACCAGATTCGCGCCCATACGTCCCAATCCGATCATGCCGAGATGCATCGAGAGTCTCCCAATTGAGTTGTAGCAAATAATGCAGTTCGTCCAGACTCCAGGAAAGACAACCCGATCATGCGGTAGTTTCCAGGAGAGCAATGGCTCGCTTGCATACGTTTTCGAGCGTGAACCCAAACTCGCGCAGCATGATTTCGCCGGGAGCCGATGCGCCGAAGCGATCCACTGCCAGCACGTCGCCGCGGCTGCCGACGTACCGGTGCCAGCCTTGCGCAGCTCCAGCTTCTACCGCGAGCCTGGCGCCGACTGCCGGCGGCAGCACGGAATTCCGATATTCCTGTGACTGGGCTTCGAACAGTTCCCAGCTCGGCATCGAAACGATGCGCACGCGAATTTTTTTCTCCAGCAATTTCTGCCGGGCCGCCACGATGAGCGCGACTTCGGAACCGCTGGCGATGAGAATCAGATCGGGATTGCCTTCAGCAGCATCGGCAAGGATGTAGCCGCCACGCCGCAAGCCATCGGCCGCGGCGAACTCCGCGCGATCGAGCGTGGGCACCTCTTGCCGCGTCAAGATCAGCGCCACCGGCTGGTCGCGCATTTCCAGTGCCACACGCCAAGCGACAGCGGTCTCATTCGCGTCGCCCGGACGCATGACGATCAAGCGGGGAATCGCGCGCAGGCTGGCGAGCTGCTCCACCGGTTGGTGCGTCGAGCCGTCCTCACCCAGCGCAATGCTGTCGTGGGTGAATACGTAGATCACATGCAATCCCATCAAGGCAGCCAGGCGGATCGGCGGCCGCATGTAGTCGGAAAAAACGAGAAATGTCGCGCCGAACGGCACCGTTCCCCCGTGCGCGGCAAGGCCGTTCATGATCGAGCCCATTGCGTGCTCGCGCACGCCGAAATGCAGATTGCGGCCGGCGTACGACCAACCGCCGCCGTCGGAACCCTGATGGTCTGATGCCGCCGCAGCAGCCGGCTCGAAATCGCCCAGCCCTTTCAGCGCGGTATAAGTCGACGGATCCAGGTCCGCCGAACCGCCGAGCAGCGCGGGCAGACGCGGCGCGATGGCGTTCATGATTTTGCCTGACGCGACGCGCGTGGCCAGACCTTTGGCGTCAGCCGGAAACCGGGGAATATCCGCATCCCATCCGGCCGGCAATTCGCCGCGCATGAGTTGTTGCAGCTCACGTGCGGCATCGGGAAAAGCGTGCGCGTACGCGGACAGTCTTTGGTTCCATTCGGTTTCGACCTGCGCGCCGCGCTCCACCGCCTGCAAAAAATGCGCGCGCGCCTGCTCGGGAATGTAAAACAGCGGCTCCTCCGGCCATCCCAGCTTATTCTTCGTCAGGCGTACTTCTTCCACACCCAGCGGCGAGCCGTGCGCTTCGAACGTGTCCTGCTTGTGCGGCGAACCATAACCGAGATGGGTGCGCAGCAGAATCAGCGAGGGCCGCCGCGTTTCCGCGCGTGCGCCGTGCAGCGCGCGTTCGACGGCGGCCAGATCATTGCCGTCGCCGACCGTTTGCGTATGCCAGCCATAGGCTTCGAAGCGGCGCGCGCATTCCTCGGTGAAAGTGATGGCGGTGCCGGCGGAAAGCGTGACGTGATTGTCGTCGTACAGATAGATCAATTTACCGAGCTGCAAATGACCGGCGAGCGAGGCCGCTTCCGAGGCGATGCCTTCCATCAGATCACCGTCGCTGACGATACCGTAAGTGTGATGATCGACAATCGTAAAGCCGGGACGGTTGTAACGCGCAGCCAGGTGAGCCTCTGCCATCGCCATGCCCACGCCATTGCCAAACCCCTGGCCGAGTGGTCCGGTGGTAACTTCGACCCCGGGCGTGAGCCCGCGTTCCGGATGCCCGGGAGTCAAGCTGCCCCACTGGCGAAAGGCTTTTATCTGGTCGAGCGATAACGCATAGCCGGTGACGTGCAGCAGGCTGTAAAGGAGCATTGATCCGTGCCCGGCGGAAAGCACGAAACGGTCGCGATCGAACCAGCCGGGATTGGCCGGATGGTGTTTGAGGAAGCGCGTCCACAACACATAGGCCATGGCCGCCGCGCCCAACGGCAAGCCGGGATGTCCGCTGTTGGCTTTTTGCACGGCGTCGACCGCGAGAAAACGCAGCGTATTGACACAGAGTTCATCCAGAACGGTCGCGGGATTCGTATGCAGAGGCGCGGGCATCATTGGCGTTCCTTGAGTTCCTGCATGTGTTCCGGCGCGAGGAATGCGGACTCCACCAGCACATCGACGCCCGCCGACGGGTTTATCGCCCGCGCCGGAATATCTTTGCCGGCACGCCACTCGGCCACCGCGTAGTGTTTGGACTCCCCGGCGATGATAAAGGTCACTTTTTTCGCACGCCCCAGGCGCGCGGCGCTCAACGACACGCGCTGCGGCGGCGGCTTGGGCGCATCCAGCACTGCCAGCGTATCCGGCGCTCCCGGCGCCGCGCCCCACTCATGGCCGGGAAACAGGCTTGCCGTGTGACCGTCTTCGCCCAGTCCGAGCAGCACTAAATCGAAATCATGAACGGTCCGAAGTATTTCTGCATATCGCCGGGCTGCCTGCACGGCACCTAACTCGCCCGGTATGGGCCGCACCTGCGATGAAGGAATGGGGATGTGATCAAGCCAGGCCGCCGCCGCCATACTCGAGTTACGCTCGGGATCACCCGGCGGCAGGCAGCGCTCGTCGCCAAAAAAAATGTGCCACGCAGACCAATCGGTCCGGGCGGCGCTTAGCGCCCGATAGATTTCGCGCGGCGTGTTGCCGCCAGCCAGCACGATATGGAATTGGCCGCGCTCAAGAATAGCCTGGGCCGCGCTGTGCAGGATGATTTCGGTTGCCGCTTGTTGCAGCGCCCGCTCATTGGCCATCGCATGCCAGCGGCAGGCGTTGTCGGCCGGGCTCTTCATAACCAGCCCCCGGTGAAGCCCGCGCGACGCAAACCGCTCACGATGTAAGGACAGCCGCGCATCAATCGCCACAGCAAGCCACTGCGGTAATTCTCCGTCATCAATATGATCGGCCCCTGATGCAGCCCGAACTGCCACGGCGAAACCCAGCCAAACGGATTGTTGGACCGGTCCGGATGCGTCGCATTGAACGTGGCTTTGAACCCGTAGGGATTGCCGCTTTTCAATTCGACGTGATGGATGAAATAGTCCAATGCCGGCAACACGATTTCAGGCGCGAACGGCAGCGATGCCACGACTGCCCATGGCGCAACGGTGCCGTCATCGGGCCCGTAAGGCGCTCCGCGCGCCAGATAATCGAAGAACTGACGCTCTATGCCATCGACCTTGATAACGTCGGGCCCGGGGCCGTCGCTCGCGGTAATGCCCCAGCAACAATCGCAATAGTGTTTGAACTTGAGCGGATTGTCGATTGCATATTGCCGCTGCACATAGGTCGCGCGGCGGCTGTTCTCGAAATAGTCGATGCCTTTGTCGCGCATGAACGCGTCCTGAATGCCGCGGAAATCGATCCACATGTGCGAGAACTGGTGGGTGAAAAACGATCCCGCGTAAAGATAGTCGTATCCGCGGTACTGTTTCCATTCATAAGTCGAGCACCACGCGGCATAGCTGTTTTCCGCGATCGGATAGGTGGGAGAACCGAGCGCCAGCATGTAGAGGAGCAGCGCTTCATCGTAACCTTCCCACCGGAAATGAATGAAGCCGCTTTCCGGCTTCCAGCCATGCGTCAGCGTTAAACCGTTGTTCTGCGCCCACGCCCAATTGGCGCGGCGGTAGAGCGCATCGGCGACGGTGCGGATCTCATGTTCGCCCACCGTGTCCGCGTCGAAATAGCGCGCCGCCGTCAACATCCCGGCCAGCAGAAAGGCGCTGTCCACCGTTGACAGTTCGCTCTGCCACGCGCGCCGCCCGGTCCGCATGTCGAGGAAATGATAATAAAAGCCCTGATAGCCGGTGGCATCGGGCTCTGGCCCGTGCGGACTGTCGCGAAAAAAACGCAGCGTCGCCAGCGTACGTTCGACGGCGGCTGCACGCGACAGGCATCCGCGCTCGACTCCCACCGGGTATGCCGCCAGCGCGAAGCCAGTGGCGGCAATGCTGGCCGGCCAGTCCGGCGCCGTCTTGTCGATCACCAGACCATTGGAGGAATTTGTCTCATGCACGAAGTAGCTGAACGATTCACGCTGAAGAATCTCGAGCTCGGCTTCGATGGACAGATTTCGGCTGTTCATCTATTCACAATCCGAGGATGCGACAGACCGCACGCGCAACGACGAGTTCTTCGTTCGTGCGCATGACGCGGACGGTGGCCCGCGCACCCTCCGCCGAAATCACGTCCGCATTGCCTTCATTGCGCCGTTGGTCGAGTTCGATGCCGAGAAACCCGAGCTCGGCGCAGATCCTCGCGCGCACGGGCACGGCGTGTTCGCCGATGCCGCCGGAAAAAACCAGCGTATCCACCCCGCCCAGTGCGGCGGCGAACGCGCCGATCCATTTCCTC
>JBDSSV010000535.1:0-5017 GCA_039928535.1 Burkholderiales bacterium | reverse complement strand
CATGTGTATTTTCCTGTCGATTGCCTGGTGTCGCTGCTGACAGCGGTCGACAAAAACCGCACCCTCGAAGTCGGCATGGTCGGCAACGAGGGCATGCTCGGCATGCCCTTGGTGCTCGGCATCGACGTGTCGGCCGTGCGCGCCCTGGTGCAGGGCAGCGGCACGGCGTTGCGCATGACCGCCGCGCGCTTCCTTGCCGAATTCAACCGCAGCCCGCCGCTGCAGCGCGCGCTGTTTCGCTATACGCATCTGCTCATGGCCCAGGTCTCGCAAACCGCCGCGTGCAACCGGTTCCACGAATCGGACGCGCGCCTCGCGCGCTGGCTGTTGATGACCAGCGACCGGATGCATTCCGCGCGTTATCTGCTGACGCACGAATTTCTCGCGCATATGCTCGGCGTGCGCCGCGTCGGCGTGACCAAAGCTGCCGAGGCATTGAAGGTGAGGCACCTGATCGAGTACAGCCGCGGCAATATACACATCATCGACCGCAAAGGCCTCGAAGCGGCGGCCTGTCCGTGCTACCGCATCGTCAAGGATTTGCAGGACGGCGCGCAGGGGCAGAAGCGCAAACGCGCACATCAACGCGCACCCGTACAACGCGCCGCCGTCGAAAGCGCGGGCTCATCGATTGCTACAAGTTTATCGGTAGACGGAATCAGGTCTGGGCAAAGCGCGCTTTGGCGTCCCTGACGCAGGCAGTCCTGGCATCGGCCGCAAACGAGTCTCACTTTTCCCTGACCACCGCAAAATCGGCGTTGCGCTTGTCGATTGCTGCTTCGTAGCGGGCGGGATCAAAGCGTGGGCGGTTGCGACTGCGGCGTGGGTCGCTGCTGCTCCAGAGCGGTTTCGACCACCGCTTCCTTACAGTCTTTCCCGCGCGGCGGGCCGGCTCAGGCAACTTTGCCCGGCGGTCCTTCATGCAGCTGATGGTCACCTTCAGCGGGCGAATATTCCGTGCGCGGCCGAAGATTGTCCGGCATAAGTTGCCCGGCGCCGCGGCCGCGACGGAATAGTAGCAGCGCCGTGCCGGTGCCCAGCAGCGGCACGAGCCACACCACCAACACTACCAGCAGATACGGAGTTCTTTGCTGCTCGGCCTCGGTCTGCAGCAACTGATTATATTCGCCCGCAACGACCGCTGCGCGCGCATCGGTTGTCGTCGCCGGAAAGGACAAGCGCGCGCCGTTCGCCATGCGCACGATACGCGGCACTTCCGACCATTCCCCGCGCGCCGGTTTTGCCGGTGCGTAATCGCCGCGCACAATCGCCAGCGCCTCGCTAGAGAGGCTGCTCATGAACTGCGGTTCATGCGGGATGTGCCGCGCGCGCGGCAGGTTGAGCCAACCGTAGGCGACGAGCACGAGCGTCCATATGACCGCCAGTACCGTCCAGAATAACCGCCATGCGCCGCTTCGATTGAACATGGCGCCAGTTTCGCCGTCAGGGCGGCGGCGGTCTGTGCGGTAGCGCGCGAAGCACCGGTGTTTTCGCGGCCGCGGCGGGTTGGAGCGTCAGCGCCCCAGCAGTTCGCCGACCGGCTTGAGCGAGTCGACGCGGTCGCAGATCGCCTTGGCGATCGCGACCAGCGGCGCACCGAGCAGCAGGCCCGACACGCCCCACAGCCAGCCGAAAAACAGCAATGAAATGAACAACACCGCGGGGTTTACGCTGGCAAAGCGGCTCTGCAGCCAGGTCAGGAAAACGAATCCGATCGCGCCGGCTACGACCAGCGACGACCCCGCCACCAGCAAGGCTTGAAGAAGCGAACCGAATTGCAGGAAAGCGGCGACCCCGCTGAACAGTGCAGTGACCAGCGGCCCGAGGTACGGTATGAAGTGCAGAATGCCCGCGGCCACCCCCCACACGCCCGCCTGCTCCAGGCCGAGCGATTTGAACGCGAGCCATGTGCCCAACGCCACGAGCGCGTTCGACAGCAGCATCGCCAGCAAATAGCGCTGGACCTGCGCGTCGACTTCCTCGAGGATGCGCACGGCGTCTTTTTTTCGCGTGAGAGACGGGCCGACCAGCTGCACCAGCTTGCGCCGGAAATGCGTGCCCGCGGTGAGCAGAAAATAGGTGAGCAGCAGCACGATAGGCGTCTGCGCGGCGACTGCAAACAACAGCGCGGATTGCGCCAGCGCGTAGTCGCGCAGCCAGGCGGTGGGCTCGGTGGGCTTGACGACGGTCACGTGTGCGCCCAGCTTGGCGCCGGCATCCGTCGCGGCGCCCTGAATTTCGTTGGCGGCATCCTGCATGTTCTGCAGCGCGGTCGGGCTGCCGGTGCGCGCCTCGCTCAGATGGTGCCGCAGCTTGCGCGCCGCCTCCGGCAGTTGCTCGATCATTGCCGCGGCTTCACCGCGCAGCGAATACGCGATCCAGCACAAACCGCCGGCGAGCACGACTAGGACCAGCGCCGCCGCCACCAGGCGCGGCACACGGTGCGCGCTGAACCAATCCACCAGCGGGCCCAACGCATAACTCACGAGGATGCCGATCAGCAGCGGCACGAAGAATGCCCGCGCAAGATAGAGGGCGGCAACCAGTGCTATTACGGTGAGTATGCCTATGCCGATGGTAAGGCGCGAGCCACGGGAGGTGCGGCCGCCAATCGGCGCGGGTTCGTCGCTGACCGCTCCCGCCGCGACGACAACCTCGGCGCCGGCTGCGCCCGCGGTTTCAGTCATGGCCGGCGGCGCCGATCTATTTCTTGATGCTCATCTCATTGCCGACGCTCTTGACGCCTTCAATGCCGCGCGCCACTTCGATGGCGCGGTCGATCTGGTTTTGATTGTCGACGAAGCCGCTCATCTGCACTTCGCCCTTGCGCGTCACCACCGCGATGTCGAGGCTCTTGACGCTGGCGTCGGCGAGCAGCGCGGCCTTGACCTTGGCAGTCACGATGCCGTCATCGACCTTGTTGCCGACCGTGGTCGCGCCTTCCTTCACGGTGACCTTGTTGTCGATGCTCTTGACGCCTTCGACTGCGCGCGCGACCTCAACCGCGCGGTCGACCTGCGCCTGGTTATCGACGAAGCCGCTCAACTGGACTTCGCCTTTGTGCGTGTCGACCTTGAACCCGTAGCTCTTGACGGTTGGATCGCCGATCAAGGCCGCTTTGACGCGGCCCGTGACGACTGCGTCATCGATTTCTGCGCCAACGGTGGTCTTCGGCGCCGGTGTTCCTGCCGGCTCCGGCGGCCGGTTGCAGCCGGCGACGAGCACGGTCGCCGCGGCGGCCAGCATGGCGAGGTTTGAAATCAGAAATCCCTTGCGCGCTTGCATACGAACTGCTCCATTTGGAAATGCGTCGAATCTGCATGCGACCTTCCGCCTATCGGGTATTTTTATCTGTGCGCTAGCGTACGCAAATGCGAGGCCGATCCATGTCAATATTCGGGCAACCCCGGCAGCACGACAAATGCGTGTAAAACTATCCAGCGGCGCCGCGCTTTGCCCGGAGACCGTCCTGCGGCCGACGCAGCGCCGCGCGGTCCGCATGCACGGCCGGCGGACGCGTCAATTTCACGCTAAACAGGGAAACCGGAAAATTGAATTCGGGCAGTGACAAATTGCGTGACGCGTTGAGCGGGTTCGCGACGCGTCTGCGCGGCGGGCATCGCCGCCAGCGCCAGTCCGCCGACAATGAAGCGCCGTTGCGCGCGGAGTTGTTCAGCGCGGACCAGATGGAGCAGCACGGCAAGGACCTGGCCGGCCTGCACCGCGTGGCGGCGGGACGCGAGCCCGACCTGCTGCTCGCGCGCCTGGCGGAGAACGAGCATGTGCTGTTCGACGGCTGCAAGCTGCTGACCGCGGCGGTCAAGGCCAATCGCCGGATTTCGCCGGCAGGCGAATGGCTGCTCGACAACTTCTACCTGATCGAAGAGCAAGTACGCACCGCCAAGCGCCATTTGCCGCAAGGCTATAGCCGCGAGTTGCCACGCCTCGCCCACGGGCCCTCGGCCGGCCTGCCGCGCGTCTACGACATCGCGCTCGAGGCGGTCTCGCACGGCGACGGCCTGGTCGACCCCGCCAGCCTGAGCCGCTTCGTCGCGGCCTATCAGAAAGTGACGCCGCTCAAGCTCGGCGAGCTGTGGGCGATACCGATAATGCTGCGCCTGGCGCTGATCGAGAACCTGCGCCGCGTCGGCGCGCGCGTCGCGGCGAGCACGACGGACCGCGAGCGCGCCGACGCGTGGGCGGATGAGATGATGGAGGTCGCCGAGAAAGACCCGAAGAGCCTCATCCTGGTGGTCGCCGACATGGCGCGCTCGAACCCGCCGATGAAGAGCTCGTTCGTTGCCGAGCTCGCACGGCGCCTGCAGGGCCAGAGCGCCGCGCTCGCGCTGCCGCTGACATGGATCGAGCAGCGCCTGTCCGAATTGGGGCTGACGATAGAGCAGCTCGTGCAGTCGGAAACCCAGAAGCAGGCGTCGGGCCAGGTCTCGATCAGCAACAGCATCGGCAGCCTGCGCTTTCTCGGTGCGATGGACTGGCGCGAGTTCGTCGAAACCATGAGCGGCGTCGAGCAGAAGCTGCGTGAAGACCCGGGCGGCGTCTACGGCAAGATGGATTTCGCCACGCGCGACTGCTATCGACACGCGGTCGAAAAAACGGCGCGGTCCAGCCCCCTGTCCGAGATCGATGTTGCGCGCAAGGCAATCCAGCTCGCGCACGAAGGCGCGGCCGCGGTCGGCAAAAGCGCTGCTCCGAACGGCGGCCACGCCGAACGCAGTGCGCACGTCGGTTATTTTCTGGTTGACGAGGGCCTGCCTGTGCTCAAGCGCGCGGCGCAGACGCGGGTGTCCCTGGTCGATGCCATGCGGCAGGCCGCACGCCGGGTTCCGCTATTGCTTTATCTGGGCGCGATTGCGCTGCTGACGCTGCTCTGCGCGGCCGCACTGGTCAGGACCGCGCTGGCTGCCGGCGCCTGGGGCTGGCCGCTCGCCGGCCTTGGCTTGCTCGCAGTGCTGTGCACCAGCCATCTCGCGGTCGCGCTGGTGAACTGGTTCGCGAC
>JBDSSV010000534.1:0-7872 GCA_039928535.1 Burkholderiales bacterium | reverse complement strand
AAAACCCCAACATGAAATTCAAAGACCTGCTCAAATCGCCCGTGTTTCCGGCCGGTCACCGCTGGAGTTTCGCCAAGCGCAAGAAAGTCTATGAGTCCGACGTGACGGCGCTCGTGCGCACGATGCTCGAGGACGACAGCATCAAGGCCGATCAGCGCTTCGCGTGGGAGCGCTGGCGCGCTGAAGACCGCCTCGTCAAAAAAACGTAGACGGGATACCAGAGGATGACAGCCCTGCGCCGTTACCGCTGGCTCGCTGCGGCATTGTGCGCGCCGGCGTGCAGCGCGCAGACCTATCCAGCGCATCCGATCCGCATGATCGTGCCGTTCTCGCCGGGCGGCACGTCCGATACGCTGGCGCGCATCCTCGGCCAGAAAATGACCGAAGCGTGGGGCCAGCAGGTGGTCGTCGACAGCCGTCCGGGCGCGAGCGGCATCATCGGCACTGAAGTCGCCATGCGCGCGCCGGCCGACGGCTATACGCTCATGCACGGCAACCTGAGCCAGTTTGCGATCAACCCCGCGCTCTTCAGCAAACTCGGTTACGACACGCTACGCGATTTCGTGCCGCTGAGCCTGGTTGGCAGTGCGCCGCAGCTGCTCGTCGTGAACCCGCAGGTCGCTGCGACTTCGTTGCCCGAGCTGATACAGCTGGCAAAAGCAAAACCCGGCGCGCTCAATTTCGGCTCGGGCGGCGCCGGCACGCTCGCGTACTTGGGCGGTGAGATGTTCAAGGCTGCCGCCGGCGTCAACATCGTGCATATTTCGTACAAGGGCACGGTGCTCGCGCTGAACGATCTTGTCGGCGGCCAGGTGCAGCTCATGTTCTCCGATATGCCGATTGCAGTGCCGCATGCGAAATCCGGCAAGCTGCGCGCGCTGGCGGTGACGGGTGCCGAGCGCACGCCACTGGTGCCCGGCATGCCGACCGTCGCGGAGTCGGGCCTGCCCGGCTATGCGCTCGACAACTGGTGGGGCATACTCGCGCCGCGCGGCGTGCCGCAGGAAATCATCGCCAGACTGAATGCGGAAATCGTGCGCATACACAAGCTGCCCGAAGTCAGGGAACGCTATGCGGGACTCGGCGTCGAAGCCCTGAGCAGCACATCGCGGCAGTTCGTCGACTACATACAAACCGAAGCCGCCAGGTATGGCAAGCTGCTCAAAGCCGCCGGCGCGAAAGTCGACTGATCCTGTGAAAGACCAAGCCATGCGGAAATTATTGTCAGCTGTGCTCCCGCTACTATTGCTGGCCGCAGCGGGCGCGGTCTGCGCTGAGGCGTATCCGAACCGCCCCATACGGTTCATCGTGCCGTTCGCGCCGGGCGGCAGCACCGACACGCTAGCGCGCACTATCGGCCTCAAGCTCGGCGAGGCGCTCGGCCAGCAGGTGGTCGTCGATAATCGCTCCGGCGGCAACGGCAACATCGGCACCGATATCGTCGCCCACGCAGTGCCCGACGGTTACACGATTCTGCTCGGCTATATCGCGAATCTCGCGATCGGCCCCAGCCTGTACGCGAAACTGCCGTTCGATCCAGTGAAGGATTTTGCGCCGGTCACCCAGCTCGCGGTCGCGCCGAACATTCTCGTCGTGCATCCGTCCGTGCCGGTCAAGAACTTCCGCGAGTTCATTGCGTATGCAAAAGCGAACCCGGCAAAAATAAATTTTGCATCGGCTGCCGTCGCCAGCCCCGGTCATCTTGCGGGCGAACTATTGAATATCGCCGCCGGCATCCACATGCAGCACGTACCGTACAAAGGCAGCGGCCAGGCCGTAATCGACCTGCTCGGCGGCCAGGTGCAGGCGATGGTCAGCGGCATGTCGTCGGTGATGGTCCATATCAAGGCCGGCCGCCTGCGGCCGCTCGCGGTCACCGGCGCGCAACGTTCGCCGGCGGTGCCCGAGTTGCCGACCATCGCGGAATCCGGGTTTCCGAAGTTCGAAGCGACCGCGTGGTACGGCGTGCTGGCGCCGGCGGGCACGCCGAAAACCATCGTGACGCGCTTGCATGATGAAATCGTGCGGGTGCTTAAAATGCCCGATGTCAAAGAGCGTCTGGAATATGTCGGCTTCGAACTCGTCGGCGGCACGCCGGAAGCGTTCGCTGCTTACATCAAAACCGAAATCAAAAAATGGCAGCCTGTGGTCAAGGCGTCGGGCGTCAAACCGGAGTGAGGCAATATGCGAATCCGTAAAGAACTGGCGTTGATCGTCCGCAGTGCGTGCGGCGCCGTGCTCATTGCCGTCGCTCCCGGGGCGCTGGCTCAGCTGTATCCCGCCAAGCCGGTGCGCATGATCGCAGCTTCATCACCGGGCAGCGCGGTCGATATCGTCGCCCGGATCGTCGCGCAAAAACTTGGCGAAAACATCGGCCAGCAGGTGATCATCGACAATCGCGCCGGCGCGGGTGGCAATCTCGGCGCCGAGCTCGCAGCGAAGGCGGCGCCCGACGGCTACACGCTGTTCATGGGCACGCCGGCGCACGCGATCAATACCGGGCTTTACCGCAAGTTGAACTACGATCTGGTGCGCGACTTCGCGCCGGTCAGCCAGGTCACGAGCGGCGCTTACGTGATCGTGGTACATCCGTCGCTGCCGGTGAAATCGGTCAAAGACCTGATTGCGCTGGCGCGCGCGAAGCCCGGCCAGCTCAACTATGCATCGGCGGGCAGCGGGAACGCGACGCATCTGGCCGGCGAGCTTTTCAACAGCGCCGCGCACGTCAAGCTCGTGCATGTGCCGTACAAAGGCAGCGGCCCCGCTGTCACCGACCTGGTTGGCGGCCAGGTGCAGCTCATGTTCGCCAACCTCACGGCCGCTCTGCCGCAGGTCAAGACCGGGCGCCTGCGCGCGCTCGCGGTGACCGGCCAGACGCGCGCGGCGGCTGCGCCGGACTTGCCGACCGTCATTGAGGCCGGGGTTCCCGGCTATGTTGTCACGTCGTGGTTCGGCGTGCTGGTGCCCGCGGCGACGCCGCGCGAAATCGTCGTGCGGTTGAACACGGATCTGGCGCGTACGATGAGCGCACCGGACGTGCGCGCCCGGCTGGCCAGCGACGGGGCGGAAGCAACGGTCGGTACACCGGAACAATTCGCGGCGTTCATCAATGCTGAAATCGCGCGATGGACGAAAGTCATCAAGGACGCCGGGATCGCCGCCGAGTGATTGCCAACGTAGCATAACGCCCGGCGGCGCGCTGTCGCCGTCTGCGATAATGTGCTTGATGGACGAAGATTCAAATGACCCGGCCGCCGATCTCACACTCGACGAGATTGTGCGCCTGATACAGGCCGGCGACTGGCCGGCGGCGCGCGTGCGCTGCGAAGCGCTCGTCGCGCGCGCGCCCGCCGACGCCGACGCGCTGTCGCGGCTCGGTCAGATCGCAATCGGGCAATACCGCTGGCAGGACGCGATTGCGGCATTCGACCGCGCGCTGCGGCTGCGTGTCGATCCATGGACGCTCGGTAATCTCGGTGTTTGTCACTGGAAAATCGGCAATCTCGCGGAAGCCGAGTATTGCCTGCGCGGCGCGGTCGAGCTCAAGCCTGCGGTCACGCGCGCGCACGTCAGCCTCGCTAACGTGCTGCATGCATCCAGGCGTTTCGATGCCGCGCTCGAAGAACTCGCGACCGCAGAAAAACTGGACGCGACGGATCATCAGATTCCCATGCGGCGCGGCTGCGCGCTGGCGGCACTCGGCCGCTACGACGAAGCGCAGCAGGCGTTCGCGCACTCCATACAACTTGCCGGCCGTTTCACCTATGCGCGGCTGGCCGCGTTCGACCACGTGACTTTCGATGCAGTGAGCGCAAACGACAATGTGCCCGCGGCGCCGCAGCTCGCTGCGCAAGCCGGCGCGCAGAACGGCGAATTTCGCTATGTAACGCTGATTTCCTGCAATCCCGCGTACGTGCGCAAATACGGTTTTCCCTTCATTCGCTCGTTTGCCGAGCGCAGCGGCGGCGCCAGCCTGCTCCATCTGCATGTATATGACCCGGACGACGCGATTCTCGATGAGATCGCCGCCGTGATCGCGCGCAGCGGTGTAGCGCGGTATGTGGTGACGATAGAGCCGAGTCCTTATGCGGCACTGGAAGCGCAGCGGCGCAAAGCCTATTACGCCTGCGGCCGGCTCGTGCACATGCCGTTCTGGCTGGACCGCTACCGCTGTCCGGTTCTGAGCCTCGATGTCGATTTCATCGTCGAAGGCGCGCTGGATGGCTTGATAGACGCCGCCGCCGGCCACGATGCCGGCTTGAACCCGCGCGAGCCGCCCGATTCGCCGTGGCTGGATGTGATCGCCAACATCATCGTCGCCAATCCGACGCCGGCCGCGCGCCATTACTTTACCGCCGTGAAAAATTATGCGCTGGCCTGCCTCGCGCGCGAACCCGAAGCCTGGCTGGTGGACCAGAGCGCGCTCTATTGCATCCTGAAAATGATGGAGCGTTTCGCGGCGCCGCCGGCTATCGTGTGGCTACCCGCCGCACTGCAGTCGAGCCTGTGGCATATCGGCCACGCCTACGATCATCTGCTCGACGATCCGCGCTACCGCAAGTACGCGGATCCTCGGCGCAGCTAGTTCAGTTTTTCGCCGGCGCAGCGCGCGCGGTTCAGTCGCGCTTGCGCGCGATGTGTTGCGTCATCACTTCGAGCACGCGCTCGCCCGTCGCGGTCTTGATTTCCGTGCGCACCACCGCGCTCGAGCGGCCCGCATGCACGATGTGCGACTTAACGCTGAGGGACTTGCCGTGGCCGGGGCTGATGTACCATGCCGAGACATTCGACAGCATCATCGTCGCGGGCAGTGCCGCGCATGCGCAGGCCGCGGCCATGCCGAACGAGATGCCGCCCTGCACATGACCGACGCGGTTGCCGAGATGCGGGCCGATGGCAACGCGCATGGCGGCGCCGTTTGCCGTGCGTTGCGGCGCGCCGCCCCAGAAATGCTGGACGAAAGATACCTGTGCCGACGATTTCGCCAGAGCCGCGTCGCACGCTTTGATAATGGGCAGCTCGCGCGCGTCGAGCGCGTCTGCCGTGAGCGGACCGGGTGCGGGTGCATCCGTGTGCTGCCATGGGAGCGGCGCCAGCGTGACCCCGGGCGGCGGATTGAGCAGGACGAATTCGCCCGTCGCATAGCAGATGGGTTTACCGTTGGCGTGCAGCGTGCCGGTCGTCAGCGATTGGTGCAATGCCGCGCCGTCGCCGAAACCGAGCAGTTCCGCTGCCGCGCTGATCTCGCCGGTGGCCGGCGCGCCGGTGAATTGCATCTGCATATGGATGGTCGCGAGCCGCGCGCCGGGGGTTATCAGCAACCGCGTCGCGGTGGCGAGCGCGGTGTCGGCGATGATCGCCAGCGCGGCGATGTCCACTTCGCCGTTGGCGTCGCGGCAATGCGGGCCGTCGGCAATTGCAATGCGCGCCGCCTTGCCGGCGATCTTTTCCCACTGGATATCGAGAAAAAAGCCCGGGAAGTGCAGTCCTGGTGTGCGGTTGCCGGCGATGCCGCGCAGTACCTGCTTCCGGATGGCGTCGGCGTCGGGATCTGGATGTTTTATCATGGCTTCAGTCGAGGTTGATGCCGAGTTTTGCATAAATCGGCTGTATATGCGTACGGATTGCCGGCATTTGCCGCGCGGTCCACGCTGCCACCAGCACGCAGCAGATGCCGCCTGCGCACACCGTCGTCGTCGCGCCCACGCGGTCGGCCAGCATCCCGGCGGTCAGAGCCCCCAGCGGCGCCACGCCGAGAAACGCCGCGGTATAAAGGCTCATCACGCGGCCGCGCTTGTCGTCGTCGACGATGGTTTGCAGAATCATGTTGGTGGAGACGTTGACGACGAGGATGCCGAACCCGATCACGCCCATAAGCGCGATCGATGCCGGTAGCCAGCGCGACACGGAAAGCGCCGCCAGCGCCGTTCCCACGCCGAACGCAGCGAGCAGGATAAAGCGCAGCAGGCCGCGCACGTTCGGGCGCATGCTGAGCACCAGGGTGCCGGCGATCGCGCCCATGCCGGCTGCGCCGACCAGAAAGCCCAGGGTCTGCGCGTCGCCCGCGAACGCTTCATGCACGATTGCCGGCATCAGGGTGCTGTACGGTGCCGCCGTCAGCGCGACCGCCGCCAGCAACAGCAGCAGCAGCCGGATCGGCAGCAACTTCCACGCGTAAGCCACACCTTCACCGATGCCGCGCCACATGGGAGGATGAGCGGCGGGCGCTGGCTGCACCTTGACGCGTATGAACGCAAACGAGATCAATACCGCAATGTAAGTCAGCGCGTTGATCAGGAAACATATCGCCTCGCTGTAGCGGCTGATCAGCACGCCGGCGATGACCGGACCGATGAGCCGGCCGCAATTGGCAACCAGCGACGTCGTCGCCACCGCGTTAGGCAGGTCTTCCTTGCCATTGACCAGCTCGAGCAGGTAGGCGTGGCGCACCGGCAGCTCGACGGCGACGCACATGCCGAGAAACGCAGTCAGCGCGATGATGTGCCAGATCTCGATCGCGCCGCTGAACGCCAGCACGGTGAGCGTGATCGCCTGCAGCATCTCGAGCACTTGCGTCGCCAGCATCATGCGATGGCGGTTGAAGCGGTCGGACCACATGCCCGCGAGAGGCGCCAGCAGCAGCACCGGCAGGTTGGCGGCGAAGGCGAGCACGCCGAGCAGCGTGGCGCTGCCGGTCAGGCGGTAGACGAGCCATGCCAGCGCGATCTGCTGGAGCCAGTAGCCGATCAGCGCGAAAATCTGGCCGCTGACGAACAAGGCGAAATTGGGATGGCGTAGCGCGCGTGGCATGGTGAATTCCGTCGAGCAGCGCCGGCAGCATGAGCGGCTGCGCGGGTCGTGCAGCTAGGCCAGCAGCTTCCTGAAGTACTGGATCGTTTCCTTCAGGCCGTCATCGAGCGCAGTGGCGGGCTGCCAGCCAAGTTCCTTGCTGGCGAGTGCGATGTCGGGTTGGCGTCGTCGCGGATCGTCCTGCGGCAGTGCCTTAAATGCAATTTTCGATTTCGCGCCGGTCAGAGCGAGGATTTTTTCCGCCAGCTCGCGCATCGACACCTCGACCGGATTGCCGAGGTTGACGGGGCCGGTAAAGTCGCCCGCGCTGTCCATCAGCCGGACCAGCGCGTCCGTCATATCGTCGACGTAACAGAACGAGCGCGTCTGCGCGCCGTCGCCGTAGAGGGTGATGTCTTCGTTCTTCAACGCCTGCACGATGAAATTGCTCACGACGCGCCCGTCGTTGGGGTGCATGCGCGGGCCGTAGGTATTGAAGATGCGCGCGACCTTGATTTCGAGCTTGTGCTGGCGGTGGTAGTCGAAAAACAGCGTCTCGGCGCAGCGCTTGCCTTCATCGTAGCAGCTGCGCGGGCCGATCGGATTAACGCGGCCCAGATAGTCCTCGCGCTGCGGATGGGCTTCCGGATCGCCGTAGACCTCCGATGTCGAGGCCTGGAGGATCCGCGCCTTCACGCGCTTGGCGAGCCCCAGCATGTTGATGGCGCCATGCACCGACGTCTTGGTGGTTTGCACCGGGTCGAACTGGTAGTGCACCGGCGATGCCGGACACGCGAGGTTGTAGATCTGGTCGACTTCGACGTAGAGCGGAAACGTGATGTCGTGGCGCAAGAGCTCGAAGTACGGACTATCCGCGAGGTGCGCGATATTCTGCTTGCTGCCGGTGAAATAGTTGTCGACGCACAGCACGTCGCAGTCGCTTGCGAGCAGCCGGTCGCACAGATGCGAGCCGAGAAAGCCAGCTCCGACCGGAACCAGTCGATGACCCGCTCGAGGTCGGCCCGGAACGGGTCGTTGCTCGGCTTGCTCGCCTGCCGCTCCTCGCGTCCCGCGGCCCGGCCC
>JBDSSV010000533.1:0-3165 GCA_039928535.1 Burkholderiales bacterium | reverse complement strand
AGGTTGCTGCGGTCTTGCGTTGCATGTATTTCTCCAGATAGAACTGTTCGTTATTAGAGCGCGCCACCCTCCATGCCGTGGCATGGATTTACAAACTCTTACAAACCGTCGCGCGGCATCCGTCATGCAAATGCGTGCAACCCCCGATGGCTTGTGCGCCGGAATGGTGCGTCGGCGGGTGGCGGGCATCTAAGATGGTGCGACCACGGCGTCAGAGCAACGGCGCAAAGTTTTTAAATTGTTGATTCAACTCAATTTGTAAACTGGCATCCGAATTGCTCTATAGATCTTCGAAGGCGCGGGGCAGCACCAAGCTCCGTGTTTTCACCTCCTCCTTTGGTAATTTCGGGCGCTCTCACGAGCGCCCATTTTTTTGCCCCCGCCGCTGTGCCGTGATACGTTCGCGGCACGATGTCTTTTTATGCGCGTGCCATCAGCTGGTTGTCGCGGTTCGGGCCGGCGGCGCAGCACCATCGCACCGAGGCGCCCGCCGATGCGCCCGCATTTCAGCGGCGGATTGATCTTGCGCTGGCGGCAGGCCAAGTCGCCGCAGCAGAACAACTATGTATGGCGCGGCTTGCCGCGCGGGGCGACGACCGCGACGCGCGCCTGCACCTCGGGCATCTGCTGCTGCGCGAAAACCGCGTCGCCGATGCGCTCGGCCATTTCCGCATACTGGATGCCCTCGAAGGACGCGGCGACGTCGTAACGGAAGCGTTTACCAGCGAACGCCTGGATATCGAGCGCGTGCGCCGCGGCGAGCCCCATTTCCGCTGGCTGGAGAATGTGCGCGTGGAAACCGCGTACTGGACTGTGATGCGCGACGGTTGCGTGTACAACGAAGACGTGCATGCCAAGAATCTGGCGACGAGCCCGTTCGTGCGGGGCCGTGTCAGCCCCGACGGCGCGCTGGTGATTGCGAGCTTGCCGTCTGCCGCGCGCACCATAGAGCAGGAATGCATATTGGTGGGCGGCGACGATAACTACAGTCACTGGCTGTTCAGAAACATGCTCAAGCTTTCAAGTCTCGATCGCGCCGGGCTGCTCTACCGGTATCCATGGCTGGTAAACACCGACCTGAAAAATTACCAGAACGAGTATCTGGGCCTGCTCGGGCAGCAACCGGAGCGGCTCCTCAAGGTCGAGCGCAACAGCGTCATCGCGTGCCGGCGCTTGTTGGTGCCCGCGCTGCACGTCAACAGCCGCGCGATTTCGCACGGCGTGGCATGGCTACGGGAGCGCCTCGCGCATTTGCTGGTCGCGCCGGCACAGGCCGCGCGACGTCTGTTTGTTTCGCGGCGCGACAACGCGCGGCGCAGCGTGCTCAACGAAGACGAAGTTTTCGCTGCTCTTGCGCCGTTGGGATTCGAGCGCGTGGTGCCCGGGGAGATGAGCGTCGTGGATCAGATCGCGACGTTTTCCGGCGCGCGCTATATCGTCGCCGCCCACGGCGCGGCGCTGACCAATATGATTTTTGCGCCGCCCGGCGCGGCCATCGTCGAACTGACGAGCACCGCCATCGAGCACATGGATCTGTTTCGCAAGCTTGCACGCAGCACGCAGCATGAGGTCAAGTCTGTGGTGTCGGCTGACTATGCCGCCGGCACGGACCATCCCGACGTCAACTCAGACTATCGCGTCGATGTGGCCGTGGTGCGCGCAGCAGTCGCGGGCATGCTGCAAGCGCGTTCGTGAGCGCGCCGGTCCCGCGTTTTTTCATCGGGCATGGTAGGATTGGCGCCAGGCAACGCGCTTTGGCGCGGATAAACCGCAAGCGTTCGCGCGCAAGCCGCATTTGCTCCGCGCCGCCCCGCCGTCCGATCCGATAATGGCAACCTATCATCAGTCTTCGACCGCGCCGGCTCCGGCGCCGGGCACGTCCGCGCCGCGCGCAAGCTGGCGCACGGCCGCACTATTGTTGCCCTATCTGTGGGAATTCAAAGGGCGGGTCGCGGTCGCGCTGGCGTTCCTGGTGGCGGCAAAACTCGCCAACGTCAGCGTGCCGCTGGTGTTGAAGCAGATCGTGGACGCGCTCGACCCGCGCCAGGCCACGCTCGTGCTGCCGTTCATGCTGCTGCTCGCTTACGGACTGCTGCGCCTGTCGACCACGCTGTTTGCGGAACTGCGCGACATCGTCTTCGTGCGCGTCACGCAGCGCGCGGTGCGCCGTATCGCGCTGACCGTGTTCCGTCATCTGCACGCGCTGTCGCTGCGCTTTCACCTCGACCGCCAGACCGGCGGGGTGTCGCGCGACATCGAGCGCGGCACGCGCGGCATCGGCACGTTGATGAGCTACATGCTGTTCTCCATCATCCCGGTCATCCTGGAGTTCGTGCTCGTCGCCGCGGTGCTGCTCACGCATTTCGATTGGCGCTTCGCCGCAGTCACGTTTTCCGCAGTGGTCATCTATATCGGATTCACGGTCGCCGTCACGGAATGGCGCACGTCAATACGCCGCGAGGCCAATGAGCTGGATTCGCGCGCCAACAGTCGCGCCGTCGACAGCCTGCTCAACTACGAGACCGTCAAGTACTTCAACAACGAAGAATACGAAGCGCGCCGCTACGACGAAAGCCTCACGCGCTACGAGACGGCGGCGGTGCGCACGGAGGCATCGCTCGGCCTGCTCAATATCGGGCAGAGCTGCATCATCGCGATTGCGGTGACCGCGTTGATGGTCTTCGCGGCGCAGGGCGTGGTGGCGTCGGCGCTGACTCTCGGCGACCTCATGCTGATAAACGGGCTCCTGATCCAGCTCTACATCCCGCTCAATTTTCTGGGCATGGTCTATCGTGAGATCAAGCAGGCGCAGATCGACCTCGAACGTATGTTCCGCCTGCTCGCGGAGAACCGGGAGATCCGCGACAAAGCCGACGCGCGCGAGCTCGGCGGCACACAGGCCGCCGTGCGTTTCGACGCGGTCGACTTCAGCTACGAGCCCAATCGCCAGATCCTGTTCGACGTCAGCTTCGAAATCCCGGCGGGACATAAAGTCGCGGTGGTCGGCCACAGCGGCTCGGGCAAGTCGACGCTCGCGCGGCTCCTGTATCGTTTTTACGACGTCGGCGACGGACGCATACTGATCAACGACATCGATATACGCGACCTCATGCAGGCTGGGCTGCGCGGCGCGATCGGCATCGTGCCGCAGGATACGGTGCTGTT